>NZ_JBEOVO010000021.1:0-123897 GCF_040295605.1 Streptomyces sp. NPDC002773 | reverse complement strand
GAGTAGCGGCGGTGGCCGCCCGCCGAGCGGAGCGGGGTGATGAGGCGGGCTTCGCCGATGGCGCGGAGGAAGCCCTGGGTGGTGCCGAGCATCTCCGCGGCCCGACCCATGGTGTAGGCGGGGTAGTCGTCGTCGTCGAGACGGTCGTACGAGCCGTCAGCTGTCATTTGCACCTCTCTGCGAAACGCGTACAGGGGGCCCTGGTGCCGTACGGCACCAGGGCCCCGAAGGAACTGCTACACCACCTGCCGGGCTTGGTACTGCGCCGGCTTTCTGTTTCCGCGGACCCGACCGAGATGCTCTCGGGGGTGCGGGGATCGCGGTTGCTTGACCGGAGACCACCTCACTATCGATGTCCTGCGGTACCCGGGCTCTTGGCTTCCGCCCGGGCGATCCTGATGGCGCTCGGCTCCTCCGTTCTTTCCTTGGTGATCAACTACTTTTCCATCGGGGTACTGCTGTACTGCGGCACTGCTGGTCATGCGTACTGCTCACGGCGGCCCCTGATCACCTCGGGCCACCCGGTCCGGCCGTCAGCCCCGTCGCCGTCCTGCGACAACCTGGCTTCGAAACTCCACCGCCGTACCGTTCTGCGATCCGACTGCGTGTACTGCTGGTACTGCTGCCGGCAGTTCATCTCTGCCAGGCCCTGCTTGTCTCTCTGGGCTACGAGAGAAACTGTAGCCAGATCACTGCCCGATGTCTACTCCGGCCGAGATAGATTTTCGCGTGTCCAGTGGTGAGGTAATCGGTCGCGATCACATGGCGGGCGGGGGCGGGCGTCGGCCCGGGCAGCGCGGGTAGCCGCCGGGTGGAGGTCACCGTGAAGTACAGCGACTGGTTGCTCACCGCGGGCGAGCGCGGGAACCGTTCGACCCGTCTGGACAGGCGCCACCCCGACGGAGCCGCATGGACCCGCGGCAACGACGTCCGGCCCCTGGTGCACGGGGCCGCGTACTTCGGCGAGCTGCTCCGGGGAGTGAGGGCGCAGCGTGCCGGAGACCTTCTGCTCTTCACCGACTGGCGCGGCGATCCCGACGAACGTCTCGACGGCGCCGGTACGGAGATCATCGACGTCCTCGGTGAGGCGGCGGCGCGCGGGGTGATCGTGAAAGGGCTCGTGTGGCGCTCCCACCTGGACAAGTTCCAGTTCAGCGAGAGCGAGAACCGCCACCTGGGAGAGGAGCTGGAGGAGGCCGGTGCCGAGTGCCTGCTCGACATGCGGGTGCGGCCCGGCGGGTCCCATCACCAGAAGCTCGTCGTCCTGCGCCATCCGGGCCGGGCCGACCTCGACGTCGCGTACATCGGAGGCATCGACCTGTGCCACAGCCGCAACGACGACGCCTCCCACCACGGCGACCCCCAGACGGTGCCCTTCGCGTCGGCCTACGGCCCCCGGCCTCCCTGGCACGACGTGCAGCTGGCCATCCGCGGCCCCGCGGTCGGGGATCTCGAAGCCAACTTCCGTGAGCGCTGGGAGGATCCCTCGCCCCTCAGCCGCAGTCCTCTGGTCCGCCTCCGCGAGCTCGTGCACCGCGAGGACACCGAGGCCGACGCCCTGCCTCTGCAGCTGCCCGACCCCGAGCCCCGCGGCAGCCACACGGTGCAGGTGTTGCGCACCTACCCCAACCGGCTGCTGCGCGGCTATCCCTTCGCCCCCGACGGTGAGCGCAGCATCGCGCGCAGCTATCTCAAGGCCCTGCGCCGGGCGCGGTCGCTCATCTACCTGGAGGACCAGTACCTGTGGTCCCCGAACGTCGTGGGGTTCTTCGCCCGGGCGTTGCGCGCGAATCCCGGCCTGCGTCTGATCGCCGTCATCCCCACCGTCCCCGAGCAGGACGGGCGGATCACGCTTCCCATGAACCTGGTCGGGCGCGTCACGGCATTGGACAGGCTGCGCCGCGCGGGCGGCGACCGGGTAGCCGTGTACGGGCTGGAGAACGACGTCGGGACCCCCGTGTACGTGCATGCCAAGGTGTGCGTGATCGACGACGTGTGGGCGTCGGTCGGCTCCGACAACGTCAACCTCCGTTCCTGGACCCATGATTCGGAGCTCAACTGCGTGGTCCTGGACGACGGTGCGGACGGTCGGCCACCGCGCGACCCCGGCGGGCTCGGGGACGACGCCCGCCGTTTCGCGAGGGACCTGCGGCTGGAGCTCTCCTGTGAGCACGTGGGGGGTGGCGGCGGGCCGTACCCGTCCTCCGCGACGGACGACCTGTGCGATCCGGCGCGCGCCTTCGACGCCTTCGCCGCCAGTGCCGCGGCCCTGGACGCCTGGCACGAGGGGGGCCGCCAGGGCCGGCGGCCGCCCGGTCGGCTGCGCGCCTACCGGCCGCCCGACATGTCCCGCCTGACGCGCAGCCTCGCCATGCCGCCGTACCGCCTCCTGGTGGATCCGGACGGGCGCCCGGCCCGGCTTCGGCGGCGTAACGCGTACTGACGGAAGCGGCGCGGTGTACGTCGTACGCCGTACGTCGACCGGCAGGATCGCGGCGCCGGTCAGGTGCGGGCGAGGGTGGCGGCTCCGAAGGAACCAAGGCCTCGCCACAGCTTCTTCTTCCGGCGCCGTTCCACGGCAGCCCCTTCCGCTCGTCGTCGCGATCGCTGTGAGGTCAGACCTGTTCGAGGTGGCGGTCCAGGATGGTCTGGACGCGGGTGCCGTCCTCCGGGGGGAGGCCTCTTCTGGGGAGTACTTCGACGGCCAGGATGTTCGGGTCCCGGCTCAGGAGGACCCAGTGGTCCGGGGTCGCCCGGTAGCCGCGGAACATCGACCAGCGCTGGGTCAGCGTGCAGTGGTCGGTGGTGGCGGAGATGCCGTCGTCGGCCACCGTGGCCCGGTACTCGCCCTGCCATGCGACGAGACGCAGGACGTGGCGGGCCTGGATGTGGGGGATCGACCAGGTCAGGAGCACGACGAGCCCCTGGAGCACGACCGAGCCGATCGGCGCTCCGTTGACCACGAGCAGCACCCCGAGCCCCGCGAAGAGGCTGCCCACCACGCCCCGGACCACTGACAGCCCCCTGATCCGGTCGCGTACCCGGATGCCCGCGCGTATGTCGGCGCGGGTCGGCCGGTAGGACCACTCCACCGGTTCCGTGCGCAGTGCTGTGTCCTGCCCTTGATCGACCATGGCCGCACCCTAGCGGCCTGACGGATCGGCGCCGCGCGTACCCCGCTCCCACGTTCTCTCCGTTCGCCGGGAGGCCGGCGGCGTGGGGACGGCGGCTCCGTCGAGAGGTCGGCGGTCCCGGGGAAACCCGTGGCTCCCGCGCATGAAGTGACCTGGAAGGGGTCAGACGCCGGGGCATGAGAAGGCGTGGCTCGGAGCGGGCGCAGGGCCCGGTCGTCGTGGTCACCGGCGCTTCGAGTGGGATCGGGCGCGCGGTGGCCCTCGCGTTCGCGCGACGCGGCGCCCGGGTCGTGCTCGCCGCGCGCAGCGCCGCCGTCCTCGGGGACGTGGCGCGGCAGTGCGCGGGCGCTCACCGTGCGGCCGAGGCGCTTGCCGTTCCCACCGATGTCGCCGATGCCCGGGCCGTGGAGGCTCTGGCGGCCGCGGCGCTCGCGCGGCACGGCCGGATCGACGTCTGGGTGAGCGCGGCGGGCGTCGGCATCCTCGGCGGGGCCGACCGGATGCCGCCCGAGGACGTGCGCCGGTTGTTCGACGTCAACGTGATGGGGGTGGTCCACGGGGCCGGTGCCGCCGTTCCTGTCATGCGCCGTCAGGGAAGCGGTGTGCTCATCGACGTCTCCTCCGTCCTCGGTGGAGTCGTGCGGGCGCCGTACATGTCGGCGTACGCCATGTCCAAGGCCGCCCTTGTCACGTTCGACGACGTCCTCCGGCAGGAGCTGGCGCTCTCCGGGGCACGCGGCGTGCACGTCTGCAGCGTCCTGCCGGCCGGGGTGGACACCCCCTTCTTCCGGCACGCCGCCAACCACAGCGGCCGCCGGGTGCGGGCCCTGCCCCCGCTCGTACGCCCCGAACGCGTGGCACGGGCCGTCGTCCGCGCTTCACGGCACCACCGGAGGAAGGTCACCGTCGGGGCCTTCGGCCGTGTCCTCACCTGGGGATACGCGGTGGCCCCCGGCCTCGTTCGTGCCGCCATCGGCCGCCACACCGCGTACCGGTATCTGTCGCCACCCGGCGAGATCCCTGTCACGACCGGCATCCTCTACGCCCCGTCCGGCGCCACGGCGGCGCCGCGCGGTGGTCGTGGTGGGTGACCGTACCGTCCACGAGCCACCAGGAGGCCTCTCATGGCCGTGCGCCATCAGCTCATCCGCAAGCCCCCGGCCGAAGTCTGGTCGGTCCTGCGCGACGGCGACCTCTACACCCGCTGGGTGATCGGCACCGATGACTCATGGAACCGGGACGGGCGGTGGCCCGCCGAGGGATCGGAGATCGGGTACGCGGTGCGGCTCGGTCCGTTCGAGTACGAGGGCCGTACCGTCTCGCGCGTCTTCGAGCCCGGGCAGCGCCTCGAACTCGAGGCCATGAACGGCACGTCGAGCAGTGTCCGCATCGCCATCACGGTCCAGCGCTGGGGAGAGGACACCCTCGTCGTCGTCGACGAACACCCGCTGACCGGGCTGATGGCGCGCTGGCACAACACGTTGCTCGACGCCGCCATCCAGCTGCGGCACCGCGCCATGCTGGCCCGGCTGGCCCGGCTCGTGGAGTCGGGGCCCGAGGTGGACGCGGACTCCGACGCGGACACGGAGGCGGGTCCGGGGCAGGGCGGGCCTCGTGTCGACGCCTGACGCGGTGGTCGTCGGCGCCGGTCCCAACGGTCTGGTGGCGGCCAACGTCCTCGCGGACGCCGGGTGGCGGGTCGTCGTCCTGGAGGCCCAGGACGAGCCGGGCGGTGCGGTGCGCAGCGACCGCGGAGTCCATCCCGACTACGTGCACGACCTGTTCAGCGCGTTCTACCCGCTGGCCGCCGCCTCCCCGGTGATCCGCGCCATGCGCCTGGAGGAGGAGGGGCTGCGCTGGACGCACGCCCCGACCGTCCTCGCCCACCCGCTCCCCGACGGCCGGTGTCCGGTGCTCTCCCGGGACCTGGAGAGCACGGTCGCATCGCTGGCGGGGTTCGCGGCGCCCGACGGCGCCTCCTGGGAGCGTCTCTACCGGATCTGGCGGCGCGTCGGCGACGATCTGGTGGGGTGTCTCTTCACCCCTTTCCCGCCGGTCCTCTCGGGGCTGCGGCTCGCGGCTCGCACCGGCCCGTACGACGGCCTCCGGCTGGCCCGGACCATGCTGTTGCCGGCCCGGCGCTTCGGCGAGGAGAACTTCGCCGGTGAAGGCGGCAGGCTGCTGATCGCGGGCAACGCGCTCCATGCCGACCTGGGGCCCGAGTCCGCTCTCGGCGGCGGTTTCGGCTGGCTCATGTCGATGCTCGGCCAGGCGTACGGGTTCCCGGTGCCGACCGGTGGGGCGGGGAGCCTCACGCGCGCGCTCGTCCGGCGGCTCCAGGCCCGCGGCGGGGTCCTCCACTGCCGCCGGACGGTGACGCGCGTCGTCGTCCGAGGCGGCCGCGCCGTCGCCGTCCGTACCGAGGACGGCAGCGAGATCCCCGCGCGCCGGGCCGTCCTCGCCGACGTGCCCGCACCGCTGCTGTACGGGCGTCTGGTGGCGGCGGAGGACGTGCCGCCGAGGCTGCGCGCCGATCTGCGCCGCTTCCAGTGGGACTTCTCCACGGTGAAGGTCGACTGGGCCCTCGCGCGTCCGATCCCCTGGACGGCCGAGGGCGCGCACGGCGCCGGGACCGTCCATGTCGCCGACGGCGTCGACGACCTCACGCGTTTCGGCGCCCAGCTCGCCATGGGTCGCGTACCCGACGTGCCGTTCACCGTCCTCGGCCAGATGACCACGGCCGACGCGACCCGCTCCCCCGACGGCACGGAGTCGGCCTGGGGTTATACGCACGTGCCGCAGGAGATCAGGGGCGATGCCGGGGAGGACGGTCTGCGCGGGCTGTGGGACGAGCGGGAGAAGGCTGTCGTCGCGGCTCGCGTGGAGGCGGGCATCGAGCGTCTCGCGCCCGGGTTCCGCGCGTCGATCGTCGCTCGCCGGGTCCTGGCGCCGCCCGACCTGGAGCGGCTCAACGCGTCCCTCGTCGGAGGCGCCGTCAACCAGGGCACCACCAACTTGCACCAGCAGCTGGTCTTCCGCCCCGTGCCCGGCACCGGGCGTCCGCGGACCCCGATCCGGGGGCTCTTCCTCGCGTCGGCCACCGCCCACCCGGGCGGTGGTGTGCACGGCGCCCCCGGCGCCAACGCCGCCCGCGCCGCCCTGCGCTCGCACCGCCCGGTCCTGGCGCCCCGCAGACTCCGGTCCCGGCCGTTCCGCTGAGTGGGAGACCCCTTCTCTTCACTGTCCGCCATCGAAGTCGCCCGGCCCCCCACCCGCCACCGAAGTCGCCCGTGTCCCCTGCCCGTCACCTAAGTGGCCCGTGTCCCCTGCCCGTCACCTGAGTCGCCCATATCCGGGCAATCTCGTATGTTCAGGTCATTCGCGACAGGGCAAACGTGGGAGAGCGAGACCCCCACCCGAACAGGAGTGTCCCCACATGACAGCGAACCCGAACCCGGACCCGTCGTCCCCCGAGTCCGGCGTCCCCGGGCGGCCCGGAGCCAAGCCCTCGTCCCTCGAGGAGCCCACACAGCCCCGCGGCCCGCTGCCGCCCAAGCCGGACCAGAGCGGCCCTGAGACGGTCAGCCCCACCGGTCAGGCCACCGGGGAGGACCCCGCCCGTTCGGCCCAGAGCGGCGCGTACCTCACCACCGCGCAGGGAGCCCGGCTGTACGAGACCGACCACTCGCTCAAGGCCGGCAGCCGCGGACCCGTCCTGCTCCAGGACCACCACCTGCGCGAGAAGATCACCCATTTCGACCACGAGCGCATTCCCGAGCGCGTGGTCCACGCGCGCGGAGCGGCGGCCCACGGCGTGTTCCGGAGCTACGGGACGGCGAGCCGGCTGACGAAGGCCGCGTTCCTCGCCGACGACGTCGAGACACCGGTGTTCGTACGGTTCTCCACGGTCCTCGGCTCGCGCGGCTCGGCCGACACCGTCCGCGACACGCGCGGCTTCGCCACGAAGTTCTACACCGAGGAGGGGACGTTCGACCTCGTCGGGAACAACATCCCGGTCTTCTTCATCCAGGACGCCATCAAGTTCCCCGACATCATCCACGCCGGCAAGCCGCATCCCGACCGGGAGATCCCGCAGGCGCAGAGCGCCCACGACACCTTCTGGGACTTCGTGTCGCTGCACACCGAGGCCACCCACCACACGCTGTGGAACATGTCCGACCGGGGCATCCCCCGCTCCTTCCGGATGATGGAGGGCTTCGGCGTCCACACCTTCCGGCTCGTCGGCCACGACGGCACGACGACCCTGGTCAAGTTCCACTGGAAGCCCAAGCTGGGCGTGCACTCGCTCGTCTGGGAAGAGGCGCAGCTCATCAACGGCATGGATCCCGACTTCCACCGGCGGGACCTGTTCGACGCGATCGAGGCGGGCGCCTTCCCGCAGTGGGAACTCGGCGTCCAGACCTTCCCCGACACCCCGGAGCAGACCTTCCAGGGCATCGACCTGCTGGACCCGACGAAGATCGTGCCGGAGGAACTCGCCCCCGTACAGCCGGTCGGTCTGCTCACCCTCAACGCGAACACCAAGAACTTCTTCGCGGAGACGGAGCAGGTCGCCTTCCACCCGGGCCACCTCGTGCCCGGCATCGACGTCACCGACGACCCCCTGCTCGCAGGCCGACTCTTCTCCTACCTGGACACGCAGATCAGCAGGCTCGGCGGACCCAACTTCGCCCAGATCCCCATCAACCGTCCGCACGCCCCGGTCAACGACATGCTGCGCGACGGCATGCACCAGACGGCCGTCCACACCGGCGTCGCGCCCTACCACCCCAACTCTTTGGACGGCGGCTGCCCGTTCCTCGCGGGTGCGGACACCGGCGCGTACATCGAGGCGCCCGTGCCGGTCCCGGAGTCGACGAAGGAGCGTGAGGCTCCCCAGTCGTTCTCCGACCACTTCGGGCAGGCCCGGCTCTTCTGGCTGAGCATGACGCCGACGGAGCGCGAGCACATCATCGCGGCCTACACCTTCGAGCTGAGCAAGTGCTTCGAACAGGCCGTGAAGGAGCGGGTCCTGACCGTCCTCGCCAACATCGACCCCGTCCTCTGCGAGGGCGTCGCCACGGGTCTCGGTCTGTCCGTGCCGCCGGCGACGGTGCCGTTCGCCGAGGTCCAGCCGAGCCCCGCGCTGTCCCAGCTCGGCGAGACGTGGCCGGTCGACGGGCGCGTCATCGGCATCGTCGCCGACGAGACCGACGCCGAGGGCATGGCGGCCGTACGGGCGTTCCGCGAGGCCGCTCTGAGCGCGGGCACGGTGCCGCTGGTGATCGCCGCGACCGGTGGCACCCTCGACGCCGGCGGGGAGGCGGTCGCGGTGCAGCGCACGTTCGCCGCGGCGCGGTCCACCGAGTTCGACGCGCTGTATGTGGCCGCCTGCCCCGCTCCGGGGCTCGACGCGCAGGGCGTACGGGACGCGAAGGCCGGCCTCCTCGCGACCGACGCCCCGCTCCTCGACCCGCGTGTGGCGCTGCTGCTCACGGAGGCGTACCGGCACGGCAAGGCCGTCTGCGCGACGGGCGAGGGGGCGACGGCCCTGGAGGCGGCCCGGCTGCCCATGGACGCGCCGGGGGTCGTCGTCGGCGACGCCGCCGGGCAGGTGCTGTCCGAGCTGACGGGGCTGCTCGGCAGCCACCGGGTGTGGCAGCGGTTCCCCGCGTCGGTCTGACGCACGTGGAGGACGAGGGAGGACGTCGGTCCGACTCACAGGAGGGTGAGGGCAGGGTATGGATACGCGGCACACCGAGGAGACGGACGCCGGCCGGGAGACGGACGCCGGCCGGGAGCCGGGCCCCACGGAGGCGGGCGCCGAAGCGCCCGCCGTTCCCGGCGACCTCACCTTCCGGCCCCGCACCGCCCTGGTCACCGGCGCGGACTCGGGCATCGGGCGGGCCGTCGCCGTCCGGCTGGCCGAGCAGGGCCTGGACGTCGGCATCACCTGGCACAGCGACGCGGAGGGCGCCCACGCCACCGCCGACGAGGTGCGGCGGCACGGCCGCCGCGCCGTGGTGGAGCATCTGGACCTCACCCGGCTCCCCGAGGCGGCGGACGTCGTCGACCGGCTCGCCGACGCGCTCGGCAGGATCGACGTCCTCGTCAACAACGCCGGGACCGGCACCGCCACTCCGGTCCTCGACCTGGACCTGGCGACCGTCCGTCAGGTCCTGGACGTGGACCTGGTCGGGCCGCTGCTCTGCTCCCAGCGGGCGGCCCGGCGCATGATCGCCCAGGGCGGCGGTGGCCGGATCGTGAACGTGACGTCCGTCCACGAGCACCAGCCGCGTGTGGGCGCGGGTCCGTACTGCGCGGCCAAGGGCGGGCTCGGACTCCTGACCCAGGTCATGGCCCTGGAGCTGGCCGAGTACGGCATCACGGTCAACGCCGTGGCCCCCGGTGAGATCGCCACGCCGATGACCGGTCAGGAGGACACCGACGTACGGCGGGAGTCCCGGCCCGGTGTTCCGCTGGGCCGACCCGGGGACGCCCGGGAGGTCGCCGCCGTCATCGCCTTCCTGGCCGGCCCCGACGCCTCGTACGTCACCGGCGCGTCCTGGGCCGTGGACGGCGGCATGCTGCGCATGGGCCCGATGGCCGGGTCCCATCTGCGGGAGAACGACTGGCGGCGCCCCTGAGGGGGGCGGGCCGGGGGCGCTCGCGGGGAGAACCGGGGCACGCTCGTAGGGAGGGCCGGGGGCACGCTCGCGGGGAGGGCTGGGGGCGCGCTCGCGGGGAGGGGCGGGGGTGGCTCAGAATGGGCGGCTCGGATCGGAACGTGCTGGACATGGGGGCCGCGTAGTGCGCGTGTTGTTGTCGACGTATGGGTCGCGCGGGAGCGTCGAACCGATGGTGGGACTCGCGGTACGGCTGCGGGAGTTCGGCGCGGACGTGCGGGTGTGCGCGCCGCCGGACGAGGAGTTCGGGGCGCTGCTGGCCGGTTCCGGGGTGCCGATGGTGCCGGTGGGACAGCCCGTGCGTCCGTTGGTGGCCTCGGTGAAGCCCGGCTCTGCGGCCGGACTCGCTCGGCGGGCGGCCGACCTGATGGCCGCTCAGTTCGGGACGGTCGCCGCGGCGGCCGAGGGGTGTGACGTGCTGGTGGCGACCGGTCCGTTGCCCGTCACGGCCGGCGCGCGGTCGGTGGCCGAGAAGCTGGGCATCCGTTACGTGCACGCCAGTCACCAGCCGGTCGTCCTGCCGTCGCCGCACCAGCCGCCCCCGGCGCGGCGGGGCCGTCCGATGCCCCCGGGGGTGGCCGACAACCGGGCGCTGTGGGACCTGGACGCGCAGAACGCGAACGACATGTTCGGTGCGGAGATCAACGCGCACCGGGCGGCGATCGGTCTCGCCCCGGTGGACAACGTCCGCGACTACGCGTTCACCGGGACCCCGTGGCTGGCCACCGACCCGGTCCTGAGCCCGTGGCGGCCGACGGAACTCGACGTGGTGCAGACCGGCGCCTGGATCCGGCCGGACGGACGTCCGCTCCCGCCGGACCTCGCGGCGTTCCTGGACGCCGGGGAACCGCCGGTGTACGTGGGGTTCGGCAGCATGCCCCCGGGCGCCTTGCAGGATGTCGCCCGAGTGGCCGTCGAGGCGATCCGGGCGCGGGGCCTGCGCGCGATCGTCTCCCGTGGCTGGGCCGGTCTGGCCCTCGCCGACGACGGGGACGACTGCCTCGCCGTCGGCGAGGTGAACCACCAGGAGCTGTTCGCCCGGGTGGCCGCCGTCGTGCACCACGGCAGCTCGGGCACCACGACGACGGCCGCCGTGGCAGGGGTGCCGCAGGCCGTCGTGGCGCAGGGCGCGGACCAGCCGTACTGGGCCGGCAGGGTGGCGGCGTCGGGCATCGGCGTGGCGCACGACGGCCCGATGCCGACGGTGGAGTCCCTTTCGGACGCGCTCGACACGGCCCTGGCCCCCGCGATCCGGGCGCGTGCGGCCGCCGTCGCCGGGACGGTCCGCACCGACGGGGCGGTGGTGGCCGCGCGCCTGCTCCTCGACTCGGCCGGCTGAGGTCGGCCGCGTACGGAGGCGTGCTACTGCTCCGCGCGGCCTGCCCGGCGGGCCCAGAGGATCAGGGGGACCTGGAGGGGAAGCCGTGCGTACGCGAGGGTCTTGGCGGTCGTCGAGCGGTTCCGCCAGTCGTAGGCCATCTTGACGTTGGCCGGGAAGACCCCGGCGAAGAACAGGGCCGTGGCGTGGGCGCTCACGCGTCGGGTCGCCGGGAGTGCGAGCCCCGCGGCCAGGGCGAGTTCCACCGCGCCGCTGGCGGCGGTCCAGGTGCGCGGGCTGCCCGGCAGAGCGCGCGGCACAATGGCGTCGAACTGCTTGGGGGCGACGAAGTGGGCGACGCCCGCCGAGGCGAGCAGACCGGCGAGCAGGAGCGCGGAACGTGCGGGCGAGGGCATCGGATTCCTTCGGAGGGGAGGGCCGAGGCTCGGGCGGGCGAACCTTAGTTACTGAGGGGTAAGTATGCCGTAGTCGGCGGCGCCCTGTCCTGCCTTCCACGTCTCAGGCCCGGAGCTGTCCTTGTCGTGTCGCGTCGGCGTACGGGGGCCGTCGGCGGCGGGTTCCAGGTGGTCGAGCAGCCGGCGGAGCGCGGTGTGGGCCTGCGGGGCGGTGTCCGGGCCGGCGGTGAGGTGCCTCAGGGCGCGGTGGGCGCGGTACCGTGCGCGGCCGGTGCGTCCGGCGCTGCGGTCGGCGAAGGCGCGTGCGTAGTGGGCGAGGGCCGTGGCCCAGCTGTCGTCGCGGTTACGGCGCTGGGCGAGGGCGCGGCGGGCGGTGCGGGCGGCGGTCTCGGGTGCGGTGGGGGCCTGGGCGATGGCCAGGGCGGCGAGGCTGACGGTCGGCGGCGGGCCGCCGGGGGCCGCCTCCGGGATGGTGTCGGCCGCCTGGCGGTAGTACCGGGCGGCCGCCTCCGTGTCCTGCCGCCGCCAGGCCAGTGTGCCGTGGACGTGGGCGATGCGGCCGACGAGGGCGTCGTCGCCGGCCATGACGGCGGCGGGCCAGGCGAGGTCGAGGAGGTGATGGGCGGTTCGCGGGTCGTGGTCGGCGATCAGCCAGGCGGCCAGCCATCTTCCGCGTGCCACGAGCGGGCTGTCCGGCGGGAGATGGGGCAGCAGGCCGAGGAGGAGCCGGCTGCCCTCGCCGGCGCGGTCGTGGACCGCCCACCAGAACCAGAGCCGCAGCACGATCTCCAGGGCCGTCTCGGTGTGCTCGCCGGGGGGAGACGGGTCGGGCGAGGGGTGGGGCGCGTGGTCGGGTACGGGGTCGGGCGTGGGGTCGGGTACGGGGTCGGGGTCGGGCGCACGCTCGGGTACGCGGCCCGGCGCCCGCCCAGTGCGGGCCAGTGCCCGCGAAACGAGTGCCATGAGGTCCTCGTACTCGTCCAGGACGATCCGCAGCGCCTGCTGCTGGAGGCCCATGTGCCACAGCGTCTCGGCCACCGCCGCCACGCCGCGGTAGTGGGTCGCGTGCCGGGCGAGCGCGGCCGGGAACTCCCCCGCCCCGCGGAGCCGTTCGCCGCCGAAGTCCCGTGCGGCGCGCGCCATGCGGTAGCGGGGCCGGCGTACCGCACCCGGCTCTCCGTGCACCCGGAGTACCCCCGCCGCGCTCAACAGGGCGAGGCTGGAGGGGACCTGGTCCGGTTCGACCTCGGCTCCCGAGCACAGGAGGACGGCCGTCGCCTCGGTGAACGAGCCCTCGAAGACGCTCGCGCGGTGCCAGACCCTCCGTACGACCGGGTCGCACAGCGCGTGGACCGCACCCATGGAGGCGGCCAGGGACCGGTGCCGCCGGAGCGCGGGGCCCGGACCTGTCAGCCAGCACTGGCCCGACTCCAGACGGGCGCCGAGTTCGCGGAGCGACCCGTCGCCCAGCTGACCGGCTGCGAGTTCGATCGCGAGGGGTACCCCTTCGAGGAGTCGGCACACCCTCCTGACGTCCGGCAGGTCGGAGTCCTCCACCGGCCGGCCGCCGGGCGTGGGGGACGGCGTGCGGGCCAGGAAGAGCTCGACGGCGGGGGACGGCTCCGGCCCGCCCGCCGGGGATTCGACCTCCAGGGGTGCGACGCGCACCACGTGTTCGTCGCCGAGGCCGAGGGCGCGGCGGGCGGTCACGAGGACGCGCAGTCCGGGCACGGCCATCAGGAGGCGCTGCACGAGGCCCGCGCACTCGGTGTGTACGGGGTCGACGTCGTCCAGGACCAGCAGGAGGGGCTCGGCCGGTACGGCGCGCACCGCCGCGACGACGCCCATGTCGTCGCGGGCGGCGGCCGGCGGCCTGCGGGCGTTCGCAGCGTCCCGCGCTGGCACGATCGCGGCCTCCGGGCCCCCAGCAGTCGCGGCGGTGAGGTCCCGGACGAGCCGTGTCGTGAGTGCGCGCGGGCCCACGGGCACGCCGTCGTGCCAGCGCACCCGGACCACGGCCCGCCAGGTCCCGTCGCCCGGGGCGTCGGTGACGGTCAGGGCGAGCCGGCTCTTGCCGACTCCGGCCGCTCCCGTCACGGTCACGAGCCGGTGCCGGGCCAGGGCCGCCCGGAGTTCGGCCAGCTCCGCGTCGCGGCCGACGAGGCTGCCCGTTCCCCCCGGCCGGCCGCCGGGCGCCCGCCCGGGGCCGTCGTCACACGTCCACACCTTCGGGTGCTCGACCACCTGGTCGCCTCGCTTCGATCGGGGACGCCGTGTTCCCGAGGCCTCGTTTCGGCACGGAACCCGCAGGCCCCGCGTGCAGAACCGTCACTGCAAACGGCGTCACGGCAACCAACGCGGGAGCGGCACGCCGAGTGGCGCCGCCGGACGCCGGACCACCCGCCATGACGAACGGCCGAACGCCTGACGCAGACGGGCCCTCGCAGCGGTCATGTCCTTCCTCGAACCGGGTAGTCGCCGGTGTGCCCAGCCTTTGGGCGTCGTGGGCCTTCGTCGGCGGCGTCCGGCATCGCGGAAGGAAGGATGATCTCCGATGCGGTTCCACGATCATCGACAGGCCGGTAAGGAACTCGCCTCCCGACTCGTCGCGCGGGCGGCCGGCGGGGGCCTCGCGGATCCCGTCGTGCTCGCGCTCCCACGTGGCGGCGTACCCGTCGCGGCGGAGGTGGCCCGCGCTCTCGGAACCCCGATGGACGTGCTGGTGGCACGCAAGATCGGTATGCCGGACCGGCCCGAGGTCGGCGTCGGCGCCCTCGTGGGTGAGGACGCACCCGTGTTCGACGAGGCGAGCCTGGCGATGCTCGGGATGAGCGAGGACGAGTTCGCCTCCGAGGTCGCCCGCCAGCGGTCCGAGCTGCACCGCCGCGAGGATCTGTACCGGCAGGGCAGGCCGGCGCCCGCCACGGCCGGCCGGACCGTCGTCCTCGTCGACGACGGGCTCGCCACGGGCGTGACCGCGCGCGCCGCCCTGCGCCATCTGCGCGGCACGCGTCCGGAGCGGCTGATCCTCGCCGTACCGGTCTGCTCGCGGGAGGCCCACGACGCCATGCGCCGCGAGGCGGACGAGGTGATCTGTCTGCACCGGCCGGATTCCTTCCGGTCGGTCGGAGAGTGGTACGAGGAGTTCCCCCAGGTCACGGACAACGAGGTGATCTCGACCCTGCGCACCCCCCGGCTCAGTCCCACGACCATGCTCGGCCCCGGAAGCGGCCTCGACCAGGTCTTCGAGCTCGCCCAGCAGCTCCGCGTGGATTCCATCCGGGCCAGTACGGCCGCGGGGTCCGGGCACCCGACCTCCAGCTTGTCCGCCGCCGACCTCATGGCGGTCCTGCTGACCCGCCACCTGCGGTACGACTGGGAGGCGCCGGACGATCCGGCGGCCGATCACCTCGTCTTCTCCAAGGGGCACGCCTCGCCGCTGCTCTACTCGATGTTCAAGGCGGCCGGGGCGATCGGCGACGACGAGCTGGTGACGACGTACCGCCGCTTCGGCAACCGGCTGCAGGGCCATCCCACGCCCGTGCTGCCGTGGGTGGACGTGGCCACGGGCTCGCTCGGGCAGGGCGTCGCGTACGGCGTGGGGATGGCGCTCGCGGGCCGTGACCTGGAGAAACGCGACTTCCGTGTGTGGGTGCTGTGCGGCGACAGCGAGATGACCGAGGGTTCGGTGTGGGAGGCCCTCGACAGGGCGGGGCACCATCGGCTGGCGAACTTCACCGTGCTCGTCGACGTGAACCGCCTCGGTCAGTGCGGTCCCACCGAACTGGAGTGGGACACCGACGCGTACGCCCGCCGCGTGGAGGCGTTCGGGTGCCGGGCGATCGTGATCGACGGCCACGACGTGGAAGCGATCGACCGGGCCCTGACCACGGCCGCCGACGGACAGGCGCCCACCGTCGTCGTCGCCAGGACCGTCAAGGGGCGGGGCGTGGCGGAGGTCGCCGACAAGAACGGCTGGCACGGCAAGCCGCTGCCGCAGGACATGGCGGACCGGGCCGTCGCCGAACTCGGCGGCGTACGCGATCTGCGGGTGCGCGGGCCCGTGCCGCCCGCCGCGCCGCCCGCGTCCCCGCCCCGTGCGGCCGGGACGGAGGCAGGGGACGTCGAGCTCCCTTCGCTCCCCCGCTTCGACGTCGGCGACGAGGTCGCCACCCGGGTCGCCTTCGGGGGCGCCCTCGCCGCGCTCGGCGCCCGTCCCGACGTCGTCGTGCTGGACGCCGAGGTGGGCAACTCCACGCACGCCGAGGACTTCCGCAAGGACCACCCCGAGCGGTACTTCCAGAGCTACATCGCCGAACAGCAGATGATCGCCGAGGCCGTCGGCATGGCCGTGCGCGGATTCCGTCCGTACGCGACCACCTTCGCCGCCTTCCTCACGCGCGCGCACGACTTCATCCGCATGGCCGCCGTCTCGCAGATCAGCATGGCCCTGTGCGGGACGCACTGCGGCGTCGAGATCGGCGCGGACGGCCCGTCTCAGATGGGGCTCGAAGACCTCGCCATGATGCGCGCCGTCCGCGGGTCCACCGTTCTCTACCCGAGCGACGCCACTTCGGCGGCGGCCCTGACCGTGGCCATGGCCGATCTCGACGGCATCTCGTACCTGCGCACCACCCGCGGGGCGTACCCGGTGCTCTACCCCGACGGCGAGACCTTCCCCGTGGGCGGTGCCAAGGTCCTCCGCCGCAGTGCGCACGACCGGGTCACGCTCGTGGGCGCCGGCGTCACCCTCCACGAGTGCCTCGCCGCCGCCGAGCGTCTTGCCGACGACGGCATTCCGGCGCGCGTCGTGGACCTGTACTCCGTGAAGCCGATCGACATGGACGTCCTCACCGGCGCGGCCCGGGAGACCGGTGCTCTCGTCGTCGTCGAGGACCACCGTCCGCAGGGCGGGATCGGCGAAGCCGTCCTGTCCGCCCTCGCCCCGACCGGCCACCACCCTGCCTTCGCCCATCTCGCCGTCACCGGCCTTCCGGGCTCGGGCACCACGGAGGAACTCCTCGAGGCGGCCGGGATCTCACGCACCCACATCGCCGGGGCCGCCCGCCGGCTCGTCGAGGGGTAGAGGAGCGGCGGTGGTGGTTCCGCCCGCGCGCCGCTGCCCGGTTGGAGGGGAAGCGTCCGGGCAGCGGCATCCGGCGGCTGCCCGGACGCGGCGTGCCCATGCGCGATCGATTCGCCGGGAATGCGTGTATCCGGGGAGTAGTGCCGCTGGTCACGGGTAACCGCCGGGCCGGGCTTCGGGCGGGCGCATCGGGGCACTGCGGCCCGGCCCGGGAAGAGACGGGAAGGTGGCAGAGAGATGAAGGCCGTCACATGGCAGGGCCGGCGCCGGGTCTCGGTGGAGACGGTGCCGGACCCGACGATCCAGGAACCCACCGACGTGATCGTACGGATCACGTCGACCGGGCTGTGCGGATCCGATCTCCATCTGTACGAGGTGCTGGGGCCGTTCCTCGATCCCGGGGACGTACTCGGGCACGAGCCGATGGGTGTCGTCGAGGAGGTGGGCCCCGACGTGCGGCGGCTCCGGCCGGGCAGCCGTGTCGTGGTGCCGTTCAACATCTCGTGCGGCACCTGCGCGATGTGCGCGCGGGGGTTGCAGTCCCAGTGCGAGACGACGCAGGTGCACGCCTACGGCACGGGCGCGAGCCTGTTCGGGTACACCAAGCTGTACGGGCAGGTGCCGGGCGGGCAGGCCGAGTACCTCCGGGTGCCGTTCGGGGACACCCTTCCGGTCCCCATCCCCGAGGGGCCGCCGGACGACCGTTTCGTGTACCTCTCGGACGTCCTGCCCACGGCGTGGCAGGCCGTGCAGTACGCGGAGGTGCCGCCCGGCGGCTCGGTCGCGGTGCTCGGCCTCGGCCCGATCGGGGACATGGCCTGCCGGATCGCGCTCCTGCGGGGAGCCGGTCTCGTCATCGGCATCGACCCGGTGCGGGAGCGGCGCGACCGCGCCGCGGCCCGAGGCGTACACGCGGTGGATCCGTCCGAGGCCGGTGGCGAACTCATCGACCGGGTGAGGGACCTGACGGACGGCCGGGGTCCGGACGCGGTCATCGACGCCGTCGGCATGGAGGCCCACGGGGCGCCGCTCGCCCAGGGGCTGCAGACGCTGGTCGCCCATCTGCCCGACGCCCTGGCCGGGCGCCTGATGCGCCGCTACGGCGTCGACCGGCTCTCCGCGCTGCATCTGGCGGTCGAGCTGGTGCGCCGCGGGGGCACGGTGTCACTGGCGGGGGTGTACGGGGGCGCGGCCGACCCGATGCCGCTGTTCGCGATGTTCGACAAGCAGCTCCGGCTCCACATGGGCCAGGCGAACGTCCTGCGCTGGGTCGATGACCTGCTGCCGCTGCTCACCGACGACGATCCGCTGGGCGTGGACGACTTCGCCACCCACCGCCTTCCGCTCTCCGCGGCGCCGGACGCCTACGACATGTTCCAGACGAAGCGGGACGGAGCGGTGAAGATCCTGTTCACACCGTGAGTGATCCCCTCGCACCGTGAGGTGAGGGCCGACCGTCCGGGCGAGTGCGGGGCGCGGCAGCGGGTACCCGCCGCCGCGAGACGTCCGCGCACGGGACGTGCGTACCGAGGAGGTGGTGCGAGATGCCCCCCAGCACCGTACGAAGGGACGCGGGCCGCAGGCGCCGGACGGCGCCGGCCGCCCTGCTGGCCGCGAGCGCGGCAGCCGTGCTCGTCCTGGCCGGATGCGGGGACGACGGCTCCGACGGCGCCGCCGAGGACCGCGCGGACGCCACCACGGCCGTCTGCGAGGAACTGGCCGGTCTCCAGGGCCACAGCAGCGAGATGCGGAACATCGACTCGTCCGAGACCGTCCAGGGCATCCAGGACGTCCGGGCCGACATGGTCGACGACATGGGCAGCATCGAGAAGGCCGCCGAGGACGCCGGTGTGAGCGTCGACGCGCTCCAGGCCGCCTTCCAGAAGCTCGACGTCGCCATGGACCACCTGGACAGGAACATGAACGCCCCGGCCGCCCTCAGCCAGGTCACCCCGCACCTGGACACGCTGGACAAGGAGATCAGGAATACGGAGGACCTCGCCGGCTGCGTCCGTGAATGAGGCCGATGTGTCAGGACGGGTGGGCGCTGTCAGCCCTCCACCCCGGTCGCCGTGTGGGCGGCGCCCACCGGTTTGGACTCCGGGGAGCCGCGCTGCCGCAGGTAGACCGAGAGGATCACCATCGAGGCGACGGCGAGGAGTTCGGACTGCCAGTTCTGGAGCGTACGGTTCCAGAACTCGGCGGAGACGACGTACGTGCTCCAGCCGACCGGGTCCTGGAGCTCGCGCAGCTGGTTCTCGTTGTAGGTGACCACGCCGGTGACGGACTGCGCCAGCCAGGACAGCAGGAAGATCAGGAGCATGACGATGCCGAGGGAGTTCGAGTAGAGGCTCCGGCGCAGTCCGCCGGCGGAGGCGGAGCGGGGTGACTCCGGTGTCGCGTACGCGCCGAGCTTCTGTTTCTCGTCGGTCTCCCGGCCGATGTCGCCGAGCGGTTTCGACTCCGGCGAACCGCGCTGGACCAGCCAGACGGTGCCGAACACGAAGAGGAAGAACTGGAGGAACTCCGACTGCCAGTTCTCGGTGACGTCGACCAGGAAGTCCGAGGTCAGCACGTACTCCCCGCACCCGAGGGGGTGCAGGTCGGCCGAGGTGAGGACGGTGTTGAGTTCCGCGCAGCCGGCGAAGGCCTGGCCGACGAGCGTGAGGAGGAAGGCCGTACCGAACGCGAGGGTCAGGCAGTTCTGGCGGAGGAACCGTGCGGGGCCGGTCATCGCTGCGTCAGCCCCACCGTGATCGCGAGGGCGAGGCCCGCGGAGACGAGCACCAGGCAGAGCACGAACAGCAGACGCACGTCAGTCCGCCTTCACTTCGCACCGGGCCGGGCGCCCGGGCCTCGGCGTGCAGCCGGCCGCGGTGACCTTCCAGCCGTCCGGGAAGGAGGCGAGGAAGACGCTGTCGCGCGCGAACACCACGCGGGCCTGCTCGCCGTAGACGTCGGTGGCGACCGGCTCGCCCGCGGCGGCGGTGGCGGGGTCGAGGTCGGCCAGGACGGTGGGGCAGGGACCGTCCTGCTCCACCTCTTCGCGGGTACCCGGCGCCAGGGCCGCGCAGGCGCGTTCCGGGTCGGAGGCGCGCAGAGCCGCCCCGAAGTCCAGGGCCGCCGAGCGCGCGGCGGAGGCCCGCTGCTCCACGTCACCGCATCCGGCGAGCCCGAGTGGCAGGGCGCTCATCAGGAGAAGGGCGGCGGCCGGACGCATGGGACGAGGATCGCCCGCCGTACGGCGACGGCCCCGGTCGGGTGGCCTGACACGCGGAGCGTTGCCCCGTGCGGCGTACCGGCCGCCCCGGGGTGCTGCTTCCTGCCCGTGGGGCGGTCAGGGTGCCGCCGTCGGCGAGGGGGGCGGGCCCGGGGTCCAGCGCAGTACGGCGCCGAGACCGCCGGCCGGGCCCCGCATGTCCTCGGGGACCACGAGCACCTCGGAGTCGGCGGCCACGCAGGCGCGCAGCAGGGCGTCGTCGGCGCGGGCCTCTTCGGGTCCGCCGTACCCCCAGCCCCTGGCCTCGGTACGGCCGAGGGCGATGTCGTACGCGCCGGAGCCGACCCACACCGGCCGCCCGGCGTCGGAGGCCCCGTGACCGAGCAGCAGGGTGGCGACCTGGTGCTCCCGCACGGCCTCCACCACCGCCGGTACGCCTTCGGCAGCCGACCCGGGACCGGTGTCGAAGACCGACTCGCGGGGGTCTCCGGGCCGCCCGCGACCCGCGTGGAAGGCGTCGAGCGCGCGCCGTACCCGTTCGCGGGTGAACCGGGCGCGGGCCTCCTCGACCTCACGGCCGAGCTGTTCGCTGGACGCGCCGACCGCTCGGCTGCCGTGCTCCACCTCGACGGCGAGGCTCCGCAGCCGCTGCGGGAGCCGGTCCCGTACGGCCCTGCGCTCGCGTGCGTCCCCGGCCAGGACGAGGAGGGTGCCGCCGTCCTGGGGGCAGCGCCGGGCGAGTTCGGTGGCGATGGTGTCGGCGGTCTCCTCCCAGGCGCCCTCGATCTTGTTGCTGTAGTGCCATGCGTACCGGTCCTGGGGCATGCTGCGGTGGCCGCGACCCTGCCACTCCTCCCCCGCGACCTGGCCCACGGCCGCCCTGCCCTCGGTGCCCCACACCTCCAGGTCGGCGCCCATGCGGTCGATCAGGGCCACCTGGCACCGCGGTTCGTCACCCCGCAGGAACATCAGGGGCGTGATGTGCGGAAGGCCCGTCCAGGTCACTTCCGCCGCGGGCGGGGCCACGTGGAGGGGAAGGTCGAGCACGACCTCCCCGGCCGTCGCGAAGAGGGCGCGGCCCGGCGGAGCGCCGGAGGCCGGCTCGGCCGCGAGCCGTGCGGCGACCGCTCTGAGGGTGGCCGGATCGGCGCCCTCGTCGACGAGGTGTCCGAGGACGGCACGGCCACGCAGTTTCTGGATCTTCGCCCCTTCCTCGGTCGCCCGGCTCGTCTCGATGAAGACGGAGGCCCAGGGGCCGGGGTGCCCCAGGAGAGGCTTCAGGAAGTCGAGGTCCATGGTGTCTCCAGGTGCGGTGTCTCCAGGTGCTTCGGACCGGGCAGAAAGGGTGTCCACCGGATGCTCAGGAACAGGCGGCAGCGTCGGAGCTTCGCTCCGCTCCGGGCGGCGCGGGCTCGTGTCTCCTCACACGCCGTGGCGCCTCTTCCTCTCCTGCTCCTCGTCCTCCTCCTTCCCGCGCTCGCCCTCCGCCTGGGAGGGGGTGGTCTGCCGCATCACGTCGTCGCCGTCCGACGCGTGCTTGCTCGGCTCGGTCCCGGGGTCATTCCCGCGTTCGTTCATACGCTTGTCGCTCATGGGGTCCTCCGCTCCGTCAGGTGGCGTCCGAAGAGCGCGTGTCATCGGACTCGTCCACCGCGGTGTCCACATGCATCGCGGCCTCCTCCGCGGGCGCGGCGCCGTCGTCCAAGCCGACGTCCCGGGCGACCGCGCGGTCGATCCGGCCCGGGGACGTGTCGACCGGTGCCAGGCGGCCGGCGCGGGTGGCGCCCGCCTCCTCGTCGACGGGTTCTCCGTCGCCTTCCGGGAGGTCGCCGATGCCGTCGCCCTCAAGGGGCGGCTCCTCGGGGATCTCCTGGGCGAGCCGGTGGTCGAGCGTGTCGCGCTCCCGCTGTTCCCGCGGCGTGGTGCCGTACCGGTTGACGCCCCGGGGGCGGTCGGGCGGGGAGTAACCGGGGACGGCCATGTCGTCGATCGGGTCCGTCACCAGCGCGTTGTCGGGGTCGAGAGCGCCGGAGGGGCGGTTGGACGCGTCGGAGTGGGTGGGCTGGTACACGTCGTCGCCGCGGGACTCGTCCGGGCCGGTCTGGTCGGCGCTGGTGTCCGGGTCGGACTCGTTGCTGGTCATGGCCGGTTCCTTTCGTCTCGGTCTCGGTGGGGGCGGGGCGGGGGCCGGTCAGCAGGTGGCGCGTCGGCCGGTGGCGGGGGTCGCCGGTCAGTCGGTGGCGAGGATGATCGCGTACACGAGGAAGAACAGGGCGCACACGACGACGAGTACCCACAGGAGCACCAGGGGGCCCCTGCCCCAGCCCCGGCGGAGCGGCCGGTACGGCCCCGTCCCGGTGCTCGTGCCCGATTCCGCCGGCGGCGTCTCTCCCGGTCGGGTGGTTCCGCTGTCCGGGAAGTCCCGGGGGTCGGGGTCGGGGTTGCTCGGTCTGGTCATGACGTTCATCTCCCTGCGAGGTGCGAGGTGTGAGGCCGGACGACCTGACGGCCGTACGGCCGACCGCGACGACCCGACGAGTCCCCGGGTCCCTACATGGCGCGGAGCGCGGGCAGGAGTTTCGTCTCCGCCCAGCGGAGGAAGGGCTGCTGGTGCTCGCCGCCGACCTGGACGAGGGCGAGGTCGGTGAACCCGGCCTCGGCGAAGGGGCGGACCGCTTCCACGACGGCGTCGACGTCGTCCCCGCAGGGGATGCTCTCCGCGACGTCCTCCGGGCGAACGTGCTCGGTCGCCTGGGCGAAGCCCGCCGGCAGGGGAAGCTCGGCATTGAGGCGCCAGCCGCCGAGGGACCAGCGGAACTGCTCGTGGGCTCGGGCCACCGCCGCCTCCCGGTCGGTGTCGTAGCAGATGGGGAGCTGTCCGATGCGCGGCTTGCCGGCGCCGCCCTGCGCGTCGAACGCGTCCACCAGCTCGCGCTTCGGCTCCGTCGCGATCAGCAGGTCGCCGTGGCGGCCGGCGAGCGCGCAGGAGCGGGGGCCCGACGCGGCGATGCCGACGGGTGGCGGGGTGTCGGGGACGTCCCAGAGTTTGGCGTCGTCGACCTGGTAGTGCCGCCCGTGGCGTGTCACGTACTCCCCCTTGAAGAGGGCGTGGATGATCTCGGCGGCCTCGTCGAGCATGTCGAGGCGGACGCGTGCCGAGGGCCAGCCCGCGCCGACGACGTGCTCGTTGAGGTTCTCGCCCGAGCCGAGACCGAGCCGGAACCGGCCTTCGGAGAGCAGTTGCAGGGTCGCGGCCTTCTGCGCGACGACCACGGGGTGGTAGCGGAACGTCGGGCAGGTCACGAAGGTCATCAGCGGAATGCGGGAGGTCGCCTGGGCGGCCGCGCCGAGGACGCTCCAGGCGTACGGCGCGTGTCCCTGCTCCTCCAGCCAGGGGAAGGAGTGGTCGGAGATCACGGAGAAGTCGAAGCCGATCTGCTCCGCCTCGACCACGTGCCCGACGAGCTCACGGGGCCCTGCCTGCTCGGTCATCATCGTGTATCCGATACGCATCATGCCCCGCGACTTGCCACGGCGGGCGTGCCTGAAACGGGTCATTTGCCGGAGACTGGTCGGGATGCCCCGGGGGCCTCGTACCGCGGGAGTTCTCGGATGGCGTGTCGCGGGCGGGCCGGTAGCGTGGACGCCCTGGGGGACGAACCGGGCCGCACCGACGCGGCCGGCCGGACAACCGGGAGTCGGCCTTGGCCAAGTACGCGCTCGTGGTCATCGACATGCTCAACACCTACCGGCACGAGGACGCGGACCAGCTCGTCCCGTCGGTGAGGAGCGCCCTTCCCGGCATCGTCGATCTGCTGCGGCGCGCCAGGGCGGCGGGCATTCCGGTGGTCTACGCGAACGACAACTTCGGCCGTTGGCGCTCCCACCACGGCCAGATCCTCGACATGGCCCTCTCCGGCCACCACCCGGAGCTCGTCGAGCCGGTCAAGCCCGACGACGACTCCCTGTTCGTGGTCAAGGCCCGCCACTCCGTCTTCTACGAGACGCCTCTCGAGTATCTGCTGCGCAGCCTGGACGTCGAGGCGCTCGTCCTCACGGGGCAGGTCACCGAGCAGTGCGTGCTCTACTCCGCCCTGGACGCGCACATCCGGCACTTCGCCGTCACGATTCCCCGGGACGCGGTGGCCCACATCCACGGGGACCTCGCGGACGCCGCGCTGCGGATGGTGGAGCGGAACATGGGCGGTCGGATCGTCGACGCCGCCGACATTCCCTGGTGAGCACGCCCTGGGGCGTGTCCGCCGCGACCCCGATCCGCCGGACACGCCCTAGTCGTCGGCGCTCGGTACGTCGAGCGGGTTGCCCGGCGCTTCCTTCCTGGCCGCCTCCATGCGGTCGCCCAGTTCGAGCAGCCGGTTGCGTCCCATGGCCTTGCGGACGTCGGGGAACCACTCCTGCTCCTCCTCCTCGACGTGGTGGCGCACGTTCTCCATGAGGACGGACATCTTGGCGTCGAACCGCTCGTCCTCCGGGTCGAGCCCGCGGAGCTCCGAAAGCATCCACAGCACGACGTGGTGCTCCTCGACGCTCTCCAGGACGTGATCGGTGGTGTCCGGGGCGGCTTCCCGGGCGGCGGGGTAGAAGACCTTCTCCTCGATCCACGTGTGGGTGGTGAGCTCCCGGATCACCTCGTCCGCGATCTCACGCTTCCGCGCGTACGCGTCGTCACCCGCTCGCTCGAACTCCTTGAACAGCTTCTCCACGGTCTTGTGGTCTTCCCGGAGCAGTACGATCCCGTCCATACGAGCCCTTCCTTCCTTGGTGGCCATCCGGCCGGTGGAGTCACGGACGGGCGGTCCGGTGGCGTCGAGACGCGACGCCACCGGACCGTCCCGGGGTCAGGATTCCTCGGAAACCGACTCGACGAGGTCTCCGACATGCCGGTCGGGCAGGGCCCGGGCGACATCCGCCTGGGCGATGATGCCGACGAGTACGTGGCTGTCGATGACGGGGACCCGGCGGATCTTGTGCTCGCTCATGACGCTCAGGACCTGCTCGACGCTGTCGTCGGCCTGGACGGTGACGATCTCACCCTCCGCGCAGTCACCGGCCGTGCACTGTCCCGGGTCCTTGCCCTTCGCCACGGCCTTCACGACGATGTCGCGGTCGGTGAGCATCCCCTTCAGCTTCTCGTCGGGGCCGCATATGGGCAGCGCGCCCACGTCCAGCTCGACCATCTTCCGGGCGGCGTCGACGAGGGTTTCGTCGAAGCGGACACAGGTCGCGTCGGGGGTCATGATGTCGCGTGCGGTGGTCATGTCTATCGCCTGCACTCATGGTGGTGGTGGCTGTGTCCCACACGCGCCTGCCCCGTCCCGGCCCCCGCATTCCCCGCCTCGTGACCCCGTCACGAGCCGTCGAGCGCGTCGACGATCGCCGCCGAGAAGGCGTCGAGGTCGTCGGGCTTGCGGGAGGTGATCAGGGGGTGGGTCCCGGAGGTGTCGACGACGACCTCCTGGTCCACCCATTCGCCCCCGGCGTTCTCGAGGTCGGGGCGGAGCGACGGGTAGGACGTCAGCTTGCGGTCCCGGGCAAGCCCGCTGTCCACGAGGACCCAGGGTCCGTGGCAGATGGCGGCCACGGGCTTACCGGCCTCGGCGAAGGCCGAGACGAGGCGCCGCGCCTCGTCGTCGACGCGCAGCTGGTCGGCGTTGAGGGTGCCGCCCGGCACGACGACCGCGTCGAACCCGTCGGCTGTGGCGTTTTTCAGCGTCGTGTCGGGCTGGAGGACGGAGCCCGGCTCGCGGTCCGAGACGAGGGTCTGGACGGCCTCGTCCTTCTGCGCGGCCAGCGTGACGCCGGCGCCGGCCGCACGCAGGGCGTCCATCGGCTTCTTCAGTTCGTCCTGCTCCGTCCCGTAGTTCGTGGTGAGGACGAGGACGTTCTTGCCCTCGAGGACGTTTCCTTCGAGGGCGTTCTTTCCGGCGAGCGACACGGCGTGTTCCTCTCTTGCGATCGAACCCCCGTCGTCCCTGCGGCTGACCGCGTGGGCGCCCCTCAAACCTGCCGGAAAGGAGAGGAGTTCCCGGACGCACATGATCTGGTGCAGATGGGGGCAACCGCTCGGGGGACCGAGGGCTTCGCGCCGAGGACCGGCCGGCCCCTGAGGCAATGGAGGTGCCGCCATGGTTCCCCTTCTTCTCGTCCTCCTCGTGATCCTGATCCTCTTCGGCGCGGGATTCGCGCTCGACGTGCTCTGGTGGATTGCCATCGTCGTGCTCGTGCTGTGGCTGCTGGGCTTCCTCATGCGGAGCGGTGGTGGTCGCTGGTACCGGTGGTGAGGCGAGGATCCCTCGACAACGGAAGACGGCCGTGCCCCGGACGATGTCCGGGGCACGGTCACGTCCGGGGCGCGGCCACGTCCGGGGCACGGGCACGTCCGGGGCGCGGCCACGTCCGGGGCGCGGCGGGCTGATGTCCGGCCACCGCAGAGCCGGGGCGCGGATGCAGTAGCGGTGCCGACACACCCGCACGAATTGCGGCAGAATCGTGTCAAACAGCCCCACAACGGGCATCCTCCCTTCAGGACGCTCGACTGACGGGACCCCCGCCACCCGCCCCCGGGCCGGTGACGCGGGCCCTCCGCCACCGTCGAAGGAGCTTTCATGGCCACCGTCGGAGACCGCTCGGTCACCTCGCACCACGCGCCGGAAGCCGCTGGGTCGCCGGGAGCCGTGACGCGCCGGGCGGCGCTCGACGGCCTCCCCGAGCCGACCCGACCGACCGCCGTCTCCACGGACGACGCCCGGACGCTCTCCGTCGCGCTCTTCGAACGGCTGCGGGTCCTGGAAGAGGGGACCCCGGAGCACGCCTACGTCCGCAACACCCTCGTGGAGCTCAACCTCAGCCTGGTCAAGTTCGCCTCCCGCAGGTTCAGGAACCGTGCCGAACCGGTGGAGGACATCATCCAGGTCGGCACGATCGGGCTGATCAAGGCGATCGACCGCTTCGACCCCGAGCGTGCCGTCGACTTCTCCGCCTTCGCGCTGCCCACGATCGTCGGCGAGATGAAACGTTTCTTCCGTGACACCAGCTGGGCGGTACGGGTGCCTCGGCGCCTCCAGGAGATGCGGATCGACCTGGCCAAGGCGGCGGACACCCTGGAACAGGGCCTCGGCCGGCGCCCCAGCCGCGCGGAGCTGGCCGCGCAGCTGCATCTCACGGAGGACGACGTCACCGAGGGCCAGCTCGCGGCGCACGGCTATGCCGCCCGCTCCCTCGACGTCCCCGCGGGCGACGAGGAGTCGGCCCCCGGCGCGAGCCCGCGGCACCTGGCCACCTGCGAGCCCTCGTACGAGCTGATCGAGTCCCTGACGTCGCTGCGGCCGCTGCTCGACCGGCTGCCCGAGCGCGACCGGACGATCCTCGAACTGCGCTTCGGCGAGGAACTGACCCAGGCGGAGATCGGCCGCCGGATCGGCCTCTCCCAGATGCACGTCTCGCGCCTGCTCACCCGGATCCTCGGGGAGCTCAGGACGGGTCTCCTCCAGGAGGAGGACTCCACGGCGGAGGAGACGGACGGCTGATCTCCAGCCACACCACCTTGCCCTCCACTCCCTGCCCCCGGTCCTCGCTGCCCCAGTCGCCGGCCAGCCGGTCGAGCACCATCAGGCCGTGACCACCGGGCAGCGCGGGCGACCGGGCCCCCTGGACGCGGGGATGCTCGGGGCTTGAATCGGCCACCTCCACCCGCAGCCCTCCCCGCCCGTGCCGCAGCACCAGCTCCTCCGGGCCGCCGGCGTGCAGGCACGCGTTGGTGACGACCTCCGACACCAGGAGCAGCACGTCCTCGATCCGCTGTTCGGCCTCTTCGGTCGCCGGGGGGATCCAGCCCCAGTCCGTCAGGGCCTCGGCGGTGAAGTCCCGGCAGCGCGACACCACGCCCCGGGTCCCGTACAGCGCGAGTCGGCGCACCTGCTCGGGGGAGCCGTCAACGCTCTCGGACATGGTGCCCGCCGCCTTCGTGGCCCGGCCCGGAGAGTGCCTCGTCCGTGCTCTCGTACACCTGGAAGACGTCGCGGGCGCCGGTGATGTCGAACATCCGGTCCACCGGCGGGCGCAGTCCGGCGAGGTCAAGCCTCCCGCCCGCCTCCAGCACCCGCATGCGTGCTCTGAGCAGCACGTTGAGCCCGGAGGAGTCGCAGAACCCGAGGCCGGAGCAGTCGACGATGATCCGCCCGCTGCCGTCCCCCTGTTCCAGGGCCTCGCGCAGCGGCTCGACGCCGTCGCGGTCGAGCTCCCCCACCAGTACCAGGACGACGGCGTCCCCGCCCGGCACGGGCCGGACGTCCACGCCGAACCGGCCGGAGAGGTCGTCCGCCTCTTCCCCCGCCCGCTCTTCGTCCACCATGCGCTCACCAGCCTCCTCGTTACCTTTTGCCCTTTCTACACCCCTTCCACGCCCCCGCCGCGCCCACGCCGTCCGGTGTCGACGGCGGCGCGTGGTGCGGGGTGCCGTGACACGCAGACGGCGCCCGTACGAGGCGGGCGCCGTGGAAGCGGGATGCGCGGGGCCAGGGTCAGCCGCGGACGATGTTCTCCGCCTGCGGGCCCTTCTGGCCCTGCGTGATGTCGAACGTCACGGTCTCGCCCTCGTTGAGCTCGCGATAGCCGTTGCCCGAGATGTTGGAGTAGTGAGCGAAGACGTCCGGTCCGCCGCCGTCCTGGGCGATGAAGCCGAAGCCCTTCTCGGAGTTGAACCACTTCACGGTGCCGCTGGCCATGCTCGTCCTTCTGGTCAATCCGGCAGCGGCCCCGGTATCGGGCCGCTGCGGAGCCCTCTTGCGGGCGTCCACTCCAGTCCTCCCCCACCCCGCCGGTCCCTACACACACCATTCCGATCTTCTTACAGCGTTCTTGCGCGCCCGCGCGCGAGTGGTCACTCCACCGTCTCCCACCACGCCCCGCCCCGGGTGTCCCCGGCCCGTGGCGGCTCGGTCATGCCCTCGCGCAGGGCGAGGCGGGAGACGATGCGGTAGCGGTCGCCCCGGTAGAGCGAGCGGACGTACTCGACCGGCCTGCCCGTGGTGTCGGAGGTGGTCCGGTCGAAGAGCAGGGCGGGTGAGAGCACCGGCACGTCGAGGAGGGCCGCCTCCTCCTCGCTCAGTACGGTCGGCTCGATGGACTGGACGGCGTGGGCAGTGCGGATGCCGCGCTTCTCGCGCAGGTGGGCGTAGAAGCCGCCCTCCATGTCGGCGGTGGTGAGTCCGGGCACGAGCTCGGCCGGGAGGTACAGGTGTTCCAGGGCGATCGGAGCCCCGTCGACCCGGCGGAGGCGGGTGACGTGCACCAGCTCCGCCGCAGGGGAGAGCGTCAGCTTGCGGCCGATCCGCGCGCCTGCCCGTACGGTACGGAGTTCGAGGACCGTGCTCGTCCAGGCGCCCCTGCCCCGGGGCGCGCCGGCCGCATGGTGCTCGGCGACGAGTTCCTGGGTGATCTTGGCGGGTGCGACGAACATGCCCCGCCCGTGCTCCCGTACGAGCAGGCCCGTGGCGACAAGTTCGTCGACGGCGGCGCGCAGGGTGGGCCGGGAGACCCCGAGGGTGGCGCAGAGGGTGCGCTCGGAGGGGATGGCGTCGCCGGGGCGGCGTCCGTCGATCACGGTCAGCAGGTGCTGCCGTACCCGCTCGCGCTTGAGCTCCATCGCGTCCCCTCCCGGTGTGCCCCCGGCCGGGGGCTGTCTCCCCGGTGCGCCGCCGGCCGGAGGGTCCCCTCCCCGGTGCGCCGTCGGCTGGGGGTCAGTATGCATCTCCCTCGGTCGAGGAGGTCACGAGGCCGTCGCGGGTGAAGTCGAGACGGGAGACGATGCGGTAGCGGTCGCCGCGGTAGACCGAGTGGACGTACTCGACGGGGCGGCGGGCGGTGTCGAGGGTGAGGCGTTCGATGAGGAGCGCGGGCGAGAGGACGGGGACGTCCAGGAGCGCGGCCTCGTCCTCGCTGACGACGGTGGGCTCGATCGACTGGGTGGCCTCCTGGACGTGGACCCGGTGGTGCTCCCGCAGGTGGTCGTAGAGGTCGCCCGCTTCGAGTTCCTCCGGGGTGAGGGCCGCGCCCACCAGGTCGGCCGGGATGTGCAGGTGCTCGATGGCCATGGGCGCGCCGTCGACCAGGCGGAGCCGTGCGACGTAGAGGAGTTCGGCGGCGGGTGAGAGGCGGAGCCGGCGTCCGATGCGGGCGCCGGCGCGGACGGTGGCGGACTCCAGGACGGTGCTCGACCAGCTGCCGGAGGCGCGGGGGACGGTGAAGGCCGCGTCGTCCGGGGCGAGTCGCTGGGTGATCTTGGCGGGTGCGACGAACATGCCGCGGCCGTGCTCCCGTACCAGCGCGCCGGTGGCGACGAGTTCGTCGACGGCGGCGCGCAGGGTGGGGCGGGAGACCCCGAGGGTGGCGCAGAGGGTGCGCTCGGAGGGGATCGGGTCGCCGGGGCCGCCTCCTTCGATCAGGCCCAGCAGGTGCTCCCGAACCCGCTCCCGCTTCAGCACTCCGCTGGAGGAGCCGTCCTTCATGCCACTTCTCCCTGACTGGTCAACTGGTAAGTCCGATAGTAGCGGGCTCGGTTGACCTGTCGATGGGTGAACAGCTCATGTTTTTCAGGGGATTGACGGCTCCTTCGGTCCGTGCCACCTTCTGGTCACACACCTGACCACTTGACCAATTGGTCAACCATGCATCGAGGTGCTCGTGAAGACTCGTCCCCTCGCCGGCCCCGTCGCCCTGGCGGCGGCCGTCGCGCTCGCCACCACGGCCTGTGGCGGATCCGGCGACCCGGTGACCTCCGGCGGACCGGAGAAGGTCACCGTTTGGATCATGAAGGACAGCGTCACCGACGCCTTCCTCGCCCGCTTCCGCTCCGGCTTCGAGGCGGAGCACCAGGACATCGACCTGGACATCCAGATCCAGGAGTGGGACGGCATCGGTGAGCGGGTGACGGCCGCCCTCGCCAGCAAGGACGCCCCCGATGTCATCGAGGTCGGCAACACCCAGGTCGCGCAGTACGCGGCGAGCGGCGGCGTGCGCGATCTGAGCGGCAAGACCGCCGAGCTGAACGGCGCCGACTGGCTTCCCGGGCTCGCCGAGCCGGGGAAGGTGGACGGTAAGCAGTACGGCATCCCGTGGTACGCGGCCAACCGCGTCGTGATCTACCACAAGGACCTCTTCGCCCAGGCCGGCGTCACGGCGCCGCCGAAGACGCAGGCCGAGTGGCTCGCCGTCACCGCGAAGCTCAACCGGGGCGCCACGCAGGGCATCTACCTGCCCGGCCAGAACTGGTACACCCTGTCCGGCTTCGTCTGGGAGGAGGGCGGCGACCTCGCCGTCCAGGACGGCACGGCGTGGAAGGGGGCGCTGGACACCCCGCAGGCCCTCGCCGGCATGGACTTCTACCGGAAGCTCCAGGCCCTGGGCAAGGGTCCGAAGGACTCCGACGAGGCCAAGCCCCCGCAGGCCGAGGTCTTCGCCAAGGGCGACGTCGCCCAGATCGTCGCCGTGCCCGGCGGCGCGAAGATCGTCGAGGAGATCAACCCCGCGCTGAAGGGGAAGCTCGGCTTCTTCCCCGTCCCCGGCAAGTCCGCGGCGAAGCCCGGCGCGGTCTTCACCGGCGGCTCCGACCTCGTCGTCCCGGAGGCGTCGACCCATCCCGAGGCCGCCTACGAGGTGGTCAAGGCGCTGGCGGGCGAGAAGTGGCAGACGGACATGGCGAGAACGATGAGCTACGTCCCCAACCGCACCTCCCTCGCCCGTGTCATCCAGGACGACGCGGGCACGGCCGCCATGGCCGCCGGCGCGGCCCAGGGCCGGGCGACGCCGAACTCCCCCCAGTGGGCCGCCGTCGAGGCCACCAACCCGATCAAGCAGTACATGACCGCCGTGCTCACCGGCACCGATCCCGCACGGGCGGCCGCGGCCGCCTCGCAGAGCATCACCAAGACCCTCGGCTCGTGAGACGGCCGAACGGGCCGGCTCTCTGGCCCTACCTCCTGGTGGCCCCGACCGTCCTCGGCGGCGTGTTCCTCCTCGGGTACCCCCTCGTCCGCAATCTGCTGATCTCCTTCCAGGAGTACGGCATGGGCGAACTCATCCGTGGCGGCGCCGGGTTCGTGGGGCTGCGCAACTACCGGACCGTCCTCACCGACCCCGAGTTCTGGGAGGTCGTCCGGCGCACCTTCTGGTGGACCCTGGTCAACGTCACGCTGATCATGGTGATCGGCACCCTGGTCGCCCTGATGACGCAACGGCTCAGCCGGCGGATGCGCGTCCTGGTGACGACGGGGCTCGTCCTCGCCTGGGCGAGCCCGGTCATCGCCACCACGACCGTCTTCCAGTGGCTCTTCGCCTCCCGCCTCGGGGTGGTCAACTGGGTGCTGGTCCAACTGGGGTTCGAGTCCTTCGAGGGCTACTCCTGGCTGGCCGACGGCCCCGCCGCCTTCACCGTCCTCGTCCTGCTCGTGGTCTGGCAGTCGGTCCCCTTCGCCGCCATCACGCTGCACTCGGCGCTCCTCACGGTCCCCGCCGAGCTGTACGAGTCGGCCCGGCTCGACGGGGCCGGAGCCTGGCGGATCTTCCGCTCGGTGACGCTGCCGCTCCTGCGGCCGATCTTCGGTCTCGTGCTCTGCCTGGAGGTCATCTGGGTCTTCCGCTGCTTCGCCCAGATCTGGGCCGTGACCAAGGGTGGGCCGGGCGAGGCGACGACCACCCTGCCCGTCTACGCCTACCAGGTGGCCAGGTCCCTGCACCGGTACGACCTCGGGGCGACCGTCTCCACCCTCACCGTCGTGCTCCTCGTGGCCGTACTCCTCGCCTACTTCCGTCAGATGCTCCGACAGGAGGCCGACCGGTGACCCCGCGCGCCCTGCGCCGACTTCCGCTGAACACCGCCGCGGCGCTCGTCTTCGTCCTGGCCGTCTTCCCGGTGTACTGGATGGTCCTCACCGCCTTCCGGCCCACCCGCGACATCCAGTCCGAGACCCCCGGGTTCCTGCCCGGTTCCGTCACCCTGGAGCACTTCCGGAACGCGGTGGCGGCCGACGGCTTCTGGATCTTCTGGCGCAACAGCCTGCTCGTGACCGCCGGCTGCGTCCTGCTCGCACTGGTGGTGGCGCTCGCCGCCGCGTTCGCCGTGGCCCGGATGCGCTGGCGCGGCAGGCGGGGCTTCATCCTCATGGTCTTCATTGCCCAGGTGGCGCCCTGGGAGGCGTTGTTGATCCCGATGTACGTCATCGCCAGGGACGCCGACCTGCTCGACCGGCTCGTGACCCTCAGCCTGGTCTACTTCATGATCACCCTGCCGTTCACCATCGTCACCCTCCGTTCCTTCCTGGCCTCCGTCCCCGCCGAGCTGGAGGAGGCCGCACAGGTCGACGGCTGCACCCGTGCCGCCGCCTTCCGCCGGGTGACCCTCCCGCTGCTCGCCCCCGGTCTCCTCGCGACCTCGCTCTTCGGGTTCATCACCGCCTGGAACGAGTTCGCCTTCGCCAACATGCTGATCATCAAGAACCAGGACGACCGGACTCTGCCCGTGTGGCTCTCGTCCTTCTCCAACGTCTTCGGCACCGACTGGGGCGCCACGATGGCCGCCTCCACCCTCTTCGCCCTGCCCGTCCTCGTCCTCTTCCTGGTCCTGCAAGGCCGGGTCGCCGCCGGAATGACCGGCGGAGCCGTGAAGGGATAACGCCCCGCGATGCCCCTGCCCCGACTCGTTCCCGAACCCGCCCCCCTGTCGCTCCCGCCCCGTCTGGTCCCCGAGCCCACCCGGCTCTCGGTCCTGCCCGGCTCGTTCACCTTCGACGCCACGACCGCGCTCAAGGTCTCGCCCGGCGCGGCGGCCGCCGCCGACCTGCTCCGCGCCCTCCTCCGCCCCGCCACCGGGCTGCCGCTGCCCACGCGCTCCGACGGCGCCGTCGTCCTCGCCGTCGACCCGGCGCTCACCGGCCTCGGCGAGGAGGGGTACGGCCTCACCATCGGCGCCGAGGGGGTGCTGCTGCGGGCCGCCCGCCCGCAGGGGCTCCTCGCCGGCGTCCAAACCCTGCGCCAGCTCCTGCCCGTCGAAGCCCTCCGCGACGAGGCCGTGCCCGGCGTCGCCTGGTCCGTCCCCTGCGTGCAGATCACCGACGTCCCCCGCTTCCCGTGGCGCGGCTCCATGCTCGACGTGGCCCGCCGTTTCCGGCCGGTCTCCTACCTCCGGCGGTACGTCGACCTCCTCGCCCTCCACAAGCTGAACGTGCTCCACCTCCACCTCACCGACGACCAGGGCTGGCGCATGCCGGTCGCCGCGCTCCCCCGCCTCACCGAGGTCGGCGGGGCGCCGCACGGGGGCGCCTACACCCGGGCCGAACTCACCGGCCTCGTCGCGTACGCGGCGGAACGCGGTGTCACCGTCGTCCCCGAGATCGAGATGCCCGGCCATGTCAGGGCCGCCCTCGCCGCGTACCCCGAGCTCGGCAACCACCCGGGCCGCACCTATGACGTCTGGAACCGGTGGGGCGTCTGCGACACCATTCTCGGCGTCCACGACGAGGCCCTCGACTTCTGCCGGACCGTCCTCGACGAGGTGATGGACGTCTTCCCCTCCTCGTACGTGCACATCGGCGGCGAGGAGTGCCCCACCACCGAGTGGCACACCTCCCCCGCCGCGCTCCGCCGCGCCGCCGAGGAAGGGCTGCCGGGCCCGGACGCCCTGCACGGCTGGTTCATGGAGCGGGTCGGACGCCACCTCCTCGACGCCGGCCGGGTGCCGCTCTCCTGGACCGAGAACGGCGCCGACCTCCCGCCGTACTTCACGGTCATGCCCTGGCGGGACGCCGACCACGGCCGCACCGCCGTCCGGCGCGGCCACGAGGTCGTCATGGCACCCCACCGCACCACCTATCTCGACTACCCCCAGTCCACCAGCCCCGCGGAGCCGCCCGGTCAGGCCGGGGAGGTCGTCGACCTGCGCACCGTCCACGGCAACGACCCTGCGCCCGCCGACTGGACCCCCGAGGAGTCCGCCCGGGTCCTCGGCGCCCAGGCCCAGCTGTGGACCGAGTACGTGCCCACCGACGCCCACGCCGAGTACCTCACGTTCCCCCGGCTCTGCGCCCTGGCCGAGGTCGTCTGGACGGGCCGTCACGACTGGCCCGGCTTCCAGGAACGCCTCGACCACCACAGGACCCGGCTCGACACCCTCGGGGTGCCGCGCCGTCTCTCCCCCACGTCCCCGTGACCACGTTTCCGTGACCACTCCCGTACCCCCGCTCCATCCCTTCCAAGGAGAGGAATCCCCATGAGCGACCCGACGAGGTCCAGGAGCCTGCGGCTGCGCGCCGCGCTCGCCGTCGCCGCGGTGACCGGGCTCGGCGCCACCGCCCTCACCGCGCTCCCGGCCGCGGCGGCCGGCGAGGCCGTCACCGTCCAGTACCGGCAGAGCGCCACCGGCAGCGACCAGGTCGAGCCCTGGCTCAAGGTGGTCAACACCGGTACGTCGAGCGTCCCGTTGAGCCAGGTCAAGGTGCGCTACTACTTCAAGGCCGACGCGGGAGCCTCGTACAGCTACGCCTGCTCCTGGGCCGTGAAGGGCTGCGCGAACCTCACCGGGACCTTCGGCACCCTCGCCAATCCCACCGCGACCGCCGACCGCTATCTGGAGGTCGGCTTCACCGCCGGCGCCGGTTCGCTCGCCCCGGGCGCGGACACCGGCGACATGCAGCTGCGCTTCCACCGCTCCAACTGGCAGCCGCTGAACCAGAACGACGACTACTCGTTCGGGCCGGCGCAGACCGCGTACGCCAACTGGTCGAAGGTCACCGCGACCGTGGGCGGCGTCCCGGTCTGGGGCACGGCTCCGGCGGGCAACGAGCCCAGCCCGACGCCGACCGATCCGACCACACCGCCCCCGACCGGAGGGGCGGCGCTCTTCGACGACTTCAACTACACGGGTCACACGGACCCGGCGATCAACACCCACGGCTGGAGCGTGCGCTCCAACTCCGGCGGCCCCGGCGTGCCCGGCGCCACCTGGGCGCCCGAGAACGTCACCTTCGCCAAGGAGGGCACGAACTCGATCATGAACCTGCGGAGCTCGACCGCCGGGACCGGCGAGTCCACCCGGCACACCGAGATCCTCACCCGGGCGACCAAGTTCAAGAACGGGACGTACGCGGCGCGGGTCCGCTTCTCCGACGCGCCGCTGTCCGGCCCGGACGGCGACCGCGTCGTCCAGACCTTCTTCACCATCAACGACCTCAAGGCCCCGATGGCCGACGACTACGCCGAGTACGACTTCGAGTACCTGCCCAACGGCGGCTGGGGCGAGCCCGCCAACATCCTCTACACCACGTCGTGGGAGACGTACCGGCCCGACCCGTGGGAGGCCGTCAACGCGCACTCCGAGGTACGGGCGAGCTACGCCGGCTGGCACGACCTCGTCCTGACCGTCGACGACAACGCGATCGTCTACTACGTCGACGGCCAGGAGTTCGGCCGGCACGACGCCCGCTACCTGCCCGAGCGCCCGATGTCGATCAACTTCAACCAGTGGCTGATCGACCTGGCCGGCCAGACGTCGACGACACCGCGCGCCTACGACCAGAAGGTCGACTACGTCCTGCACGTGAAGGACCAGGTCCTGACGCCGGCCCAGGTCGCCGCGAAGCTCGGCGCGTACCGCTCGGCGGGCACCACCTTCGAGGACACGGTGCCGGCCGCGCAGTAGCGGGGTCGATGCGGCAGACAAGGGGGCCGGGCCACGGGACGCCGTGGTCCGGCCCCTCCCCCGCGTACCGTCATCGCGGCCGGGCCGTCCGTACGTCCGAGCGAAACGATCACTCGTTGGTGAGTTGTGGTGCCGTCCCGTCCCACGTACCGCGACGCTGGCGCATGGGGCGCTCGACCGGCGCCGTCCTGGCGCTGCGGGTGGGGAGATGTCATGACGCGGGAAGCGGGACGCCGTGCGGGTCCGGGAGAGCAGGCGGTGCTTCTGGCCGCGGGGCTCGCGGACGTGGCGGTGAGCACGCTGGGCTCGGCCCTGGGCGCCGTACGGTCCCTGGCGCGACGCTCGGACACGGCGGAGCTGGTCGCGGAGGCCGAACAGGATCTGACGGCACGGGGACGCCTCGTCCTGGACCGCTACGCGACCGTGCCCCCGGCGCATCTGGAGGTTCTCGCCCAGCACGTCCTGGCCCGGCGGGCGGGCGACGGTGGCTGAGCGGTGGGAGCAGGCCGCGTTCAAGGCGCGGGTCGACGAGGTGCTGCACCGGTTCGTCGCCGGCGAAGCGGATCTCCTGGCGGCCGTCGACCCGGCTCTGGCGCCGGTGGCCGAACAGCTGGAGGCCGCGGTCGCGGTCGGGAAGCGGCTGCGGTCGGCGTTCTGCTACTGGGGCTGGCGCGCGGCCCGGCAGCCCGAGAGCGAGGCGCTGCTGCGGGCGGCTGCGTCCATGGAGCTGGTCCACGCGGCCGCCGTCGTGCACGACGACCTCATCGACGACAGTCCGCTGCGGCACGGCCGGCCGACCGCGCATGTGGCCCTCGGCGGTGCCGTACGGCATCATCCGCGCGCGCCGGACGCCGCCCGGTCCCTCGCCATGCTCGTCGGGGACCTGCTCATGTCCCTTGCCGGGCAGTTGTTCGCGACGAGCGGCCTGCCCGCCGCCTATCTCGGCCGGGCCCGCCCGCTGTGGGCGGCGCTGGCCCGGGAGCTGATCGCCGGCGAGTGCCTGGAGATCCTCCACACCGGGGCCGCTCCGGACACGGCGGCGTCGCTGAAGGTGATCCGCTACAAGACCGCCAAGTACACCGTCGAGCAGCCCCTGTTGATCGGCGGCGCCCTGGCGGGGGCAGGTGCGGGGTTGCGGGACGGGTACAGCGCGTACGGGCTGCCGCTGGGCGAGGCGTTCCAGCTCAGGGACGATCTGCTGGGCCTGTTCGGGGATCCGCGGCGCACCGGGAAGGCCGAATCCGACGACGTACGCGGTCACCGGCCGACCACCCTGCTCGCGGAGACGTGGCGCGTCGCGGGGGCCGAGGAGCGGGAGCGGCTGCGCGGCCTGCTGGGCCGGGCCGACCTGGACGAGGAGGGTCTGGAGGCCGTACGCGAGGTGATGCGCGGCCTCGGGACACCCGACCGTGTCGAGCACATGATCGCCGCCCGGGTCGAGGAGGCGCTCGGCGCCCTCCACGAGCTGGAGGTGCCCGCCCCCGCCACCGCCGCCCTGACCGCCCTGGCGCACTCGGCGGCGATCCGCCTGTCCTGAGCGGTATCGCGACGGGTCGGACGGGCTCGACCCGGCCAGCCCGACTCGACCCGGTCGGGATCGCATCGGGATCACATCCGGATCACACACGAGGAGCTTTGCCATGTCCTGGACCGACACATCGATGGACGCTCTCAGGCAGTCCGGTGACGAACTCGCCGACGCCACCGTCGCCGCCCTCTTCGAGCGCGGCGAGATGGGCTCGTTCAACACCCTGATGCGTTTCTTCTCCACCGCCGGCGCTCCGGTGCCGGAGGGCCTGCCCGATGTCGCCAGGGAGTACCTGCGGGCCACGAGCGCCCCGCCGGCCTGGGTGGACTGGGAGGAGATGGAGCGGGCCCGGCTGTTCTTCATCGACAACAACGTGCACATCGCCACCGCCCTGTCGTTCGCCTCCATGCCCGCCTGCTACCTCGTCCCGCACGTGGCGAAGCTGCTTTCGGCGACCCACGGCCTGGACTATCCGTCCACGCGGATGGCGGCGACCGGCCAGTTCACCGTCTATCTGATGCGGCCCGACGCGTTCGAGGCCGGGAGCCGGTTCCTTCCCGCCGCGCAGAAGGTCCGCCTGCTGCACGCCTCCATCCGTCACCACCTCAGGCGCGAGGGCCGGTGGGACGTGGAGGCGTCGGGAGTGCCGATCTGCCAGGAGGACATGATCGGCGGGCAGATGTTCTTCTCGCTGCTCGTCCTGGACAGCCTGCACCGTCTCGGCATCCACATGTCGCACGAGGGGGCGGAGGCGTACTACTACGCGTGGCGTGTGGTCGGTGCCATGCTCGGCGTCGACCAGGACGCCGTCCCCGAGAGCCTCGACGACGCCCGCCGGTTCCTCGACCGGTACATGATCCGGCACATGGGACCGTCCCCGGAAGGCGCCCAGCTCACCCGGCAGCTCATCGAGCTCTACGAGGACGTCGTGCCCGGGACCCTCCTCGACCCGGTCGTCCCCGCTCTCGTCCGCTACCTCGTGGGGGACACCTGCGCCGACTGGCTCGACGTCCCCGGCTCGCCCGCCTGGGACACGGTCGTCAAGGCCGTGCCCCGTCTCCTGGGCGTCCTGGAGACCATCGAGGACCGCTCCCCGCTCGGCGCCTGGGCCCTGGACCGGCTCGGCCATCTCACCACGATGTTCGAGCTGTCCTCGCTCACCCGTGGGCGGGTCATGCACTACGCCGTGCCCGAGCACCTCAGGAAGGAGTACGGGGTCCCCGACGCGCCGTCCCGCACCCGCCGCTGGACACCGCCCGCAGCGACGCTCGCGCCGTGAGACGCGCGCCCTGAGGCGGGGCGGCCGGTCAGCGGGTCCATTCCTTCAGTACGGCCGCGACGCCCCTGACGTCGATGCGGCCCTCGGCCACCCGCTCGACGAGGTCGATGGCCTCCTCCGCCGTCACGCCGATCTGGAAGCCGGAGGCGTGGAGGTAGGCCGCCGCGACGACGACGCCGTACAGCTCGTTGGAGTGCTCGAGGGCCGGGACGCGCACGAACTGCTCCAGGAGCGCGGCGGCCCGGTGATGCGGCTGGTCGTAGACCGGGATGTCCATCACGCGGAAGACATGCCGGGCACGGGCCGCCTCGAACGATCCCCAGTCCGCGATCTCAGGATCACCGGGGATCTCGGACTGGGCGACGACGAGCAGCCAGGACAGATCTATCTGCAGCAACGTTCCGGGCCCGCGCTCAGGCGGCGTCCGCGCCGGCCTGGGCGGGGCGCCCGAAGCGCTCCGCGAACGCCTTGCCGTGCTGGTCGACGAAGGCACGGGCGCCTTCGAGGAACCGCGTGCGCGTCAGATCGGCGTCGAGCACCCGGCCCGCGTAGTCCTCGGCGGGCACGTGCCTCTCGGCCGCGGCCCGCTCCAGCGCCTCGTACGCCTCGTCGCTGATCTCGATCCTGATTTCCCGTGCCATGCGCCCACGGTAGCGGTCCGCCGCCGGGCGCGGCAGGGGGCGGGGCGTGGCTGGGGGCGGGGACGGCAGGGAGCGGGACGGCGGGGAGAGGGCGTGGCAGGGAGCGGGCGTGGCAGGGAGCGGGTGACGTGCTGTGATCGGATAGGGCCATGGATTCTCGGACCCTGTACCTGTTCAGCAGCGCCGCCCCGCCGGTCTTCGACGTCGCCCGGGTCATCGAGGAGGCGCAGGCGGACGGCTGGGACGTCTGCCTCGGTCTCACGCCGACGGCGGCCCGCTGGCTCGCCCATTCCCTCGACGGCCTCGCCGTGCTCACCGGCCACCCCGTCCGCTGGGACTACGGATTCCCCGGCGATCCGGAGATATGGCCGCGGGCGGACGCGATCGTCGTCGCGCCGGCCACGTTCAACACGGTGAACCAGTGGGCGCTCGGGATCACGGACAAGTGGCTCGTCGGGGTGGTCGCGGAGGGCATCGGGAAGGGGATCCCGATGGCGCTGATGCCGTGCGTGAACTCGGCCTACACCGCGCACCCCCAGTTCGAGCGGTCGGTCGAGACGCTCCGGGGCGCCGGGGTGAGGGTCCTGTACGGCGAGGGCGGATTCGTTCCCCACGGCCCGGGCCAGGGGGATCCGGCGACGTTTCCGTGGCGCGTCGCACTGGACGCGGTGGTGGACGTCCTCGACGACTCGGCCTGACGGTCGCGGCCCTCCTGCCGGCCCGGGCCACTCCCCCTGCGCTCCCGGGATGAAGGTCGGTCATCATTACGGGCGGAACAGACCGGACCGGGGGCGGTCGCTCTCGCGCGGACGGTGAGAGGGCACGCCGCCCGGTGGATGCACGGGGGCGTTGACGTTGATGCGGGGAAACGGCGAGACGGTGTTGCTGGACGTGCTGGCCGGTGCGGCCGAGACCGCGCCCGGCCAGGTGATCGTCCATGTGCGCGGGGACGGCGGCGAACGGGCCGTCACGCACGGCGCGCTGCTCGCCGACGCCCTGCGCGTCGCCGGTGGGTTCCTGGAGGCGGGGCTCGCGCCGGGGAGCCATGTGGTGCTGCCCGCCGAACGGAGCGAGGAGTTCCTGCCGCTGTTCTGGGGCGCCGTCGCCGCCGGTCTCGTACCGGTTCCGCTCGCCCCGGACGTACGACGGGTCCTGCCCGTCTGGGAGTTCCTCGGCCGGCCGCCGGTGGCCGTCGGCGAGTCCACCGCGCCGCTGCTCGACGCCCTCTCCGACTCCCTGCCCTCCTCCGTACGCTCTCTCACGCTCGACGCGCTGCGGGAGCACCCCGCTCCGCCACGGCTGCCGGAACGCGCACCCGGCGACGTGGCGTTCCTTCAGTTCTCCTCGGGCAGCACGGGAACGCCCAAGGGGGTCGAGCTGACCCACGCCGCCGTCCTCGCCAATCTGGCGCAGATCCGCGCCGCGGCGGGCATCACCTCCGGGGACGTGCTCGCCACCTGGATGCCGTACTTCCACGACATGGGGCTGATCGGCACCCATCTCGTCCCGCTGTCGGCGGGGATCAAGCAGGTGCGGCTCGAACCCCTCACCTTCGCCAAGCGGCCCGCGCGGTGGCTCGAAGCTGCGGAACGGCACCGGGCGACGTTGCTCTCCGCCGCCAACTTCGCCCTTGCCCTCGTCGAGCGGCGCGTCCCCGAGGACGTGCTCGCGCGCCTCGACCTGACACATGTACGGATGATCCTGGTCGGCGCCGAGCCGATCTCGCCGGCCGTGTGGCGGAGCTTCGTGCGGCGGATGCGGGTGACGGGGCTCGCGGCGGCCGCACCGCAGCCCGTGTACGGCCTCGCGGAGGCCACGCTCGCCGTCACCTTCCCGCCGCCGGGGGAAGTGGCACGGCCGCTGGCCCTGGACCGCGCCGCGCTCACTGCCGGGTGGGCGGTGGACACCGTGCCCGGTCCTGACGCTGTGGAGCTGATGGACGTGGGCAGCCCCGTGCCCGGGTGCGCCGTACGGATCACCGACGAAGCGGGCGAGCCCGTCGACGACCGCCGGGTCGGCCACATCGAGGTCCGGGGGCCGCAGGTGGCGCGTGGCTACCACCGTGCTCCGGAGGCCACGGCGGGCGCGTTCGTCGACGGTTGGCTGCGCACCGGTGATCTCGGTTTCCTGCGCGGGGGGCGGCTCTGCGTGACGGGTCGGTCGAAGGACGTCGTCTTCGTCGACGGGCGTACGTTCCACGCCGCCGACCTGGAGGAGGTGGCCGCAAGCACGCCGGGGCTCGGGCGGGGCCCGGTCGCCGTCGTGGGCTCCACCGATCCGGCGGACGGCGGCGAACGGGTGGTGGTCTTCCTCGCGCCCGCGTCGGCGGCCGTGCCCGTGCCTCCGGGCGTCTTGCGGGAGGTCGGCAGCCGGGTCCGCGAGGCGCTCGGTCACGACGACGTACGGGTCCTGGCGCTGCCGGCCCGGGCATTTCCGCGCACGACGAGCGGAAAGCTGCGGCGGGGGGTGCTGCGCGATCGCTTCGAGCGCGGGGAGTATCCGCAGATCGGGGGGCGGGGGGCGGCTGGGACGGTGGGCGCGGGGGCGGTGGGTCTTGGGGCAGTGGGCCTGGTGGCGGAGGGTTCGGGGTCGGTGGGCCTGGTGGCGGAGGGTTCGGGGTCGGTGGGCCTGGTGGCGGAGGGTTCGGGGTCGGTGGGCCTGGGGGCGGCGGCGCGCAAGGTCGGGGCGGTGTCGGGGGCTGGGGTCGTGACGGAGGCCGGTCGCCAGGTCGGGTTGCCGTCGCGGGCCGTGCCCCGGACTCTGTCCGAGGTCGAAGGCGTCGTCCTCGGCGTATGGGCCCGGGCCCTGGGGTTGCCGGCCGAAGAGATCGGGCCCCACGACGACTTCCGGGCGCTCGGGGGATCGTCGCTCAAGGCCATGGAGGTCCTCGCCGCCCTGGAGGACGAGTTCGGCGTACCGCTGCGCCCGTCCGACATACGCGACCACGCCACGGTGGCTTCGCTCGCGGGGATGCTCGCGACGGTGGGGCCGGCGGGCGGGGTGAGCGGCGGCTCGACCGGCAGCCCGGCTGGGGGCTCGACCAGCGGGCCGGCTGGGGGCTCGACCAGCGGGCCGGCTGGGGGCTCGACCGGCAGTTCGTCCGGCGGTTCGAGCGGCGGGCCGGTTGGGGGCTCGTCCAGCGGCTCGACTGGCGGCTCGTTCTCGGGCGGGTCGCGTCCGTCCGCGGAGTCGGCCGCCGGTGACGCCGAGGCCGTGGTCGCCGTGTCCGCCCTGGCCTGCCGTTTCCCCGGTGCCGACACCCCGGAGGCGTTCTGGGACCGGCTCGCCGAGGGCTACGACGCCGTCACCGCCGTTCCCCCGGGGCGCTGGGCGGACCCTGCGGACGGCGACGGCCGGTGGGGCGCCTTCCTCGACGACCCGGCCGGATTCGACGCGGAGTTCTTCGGCATCGGGGACGAGGAGGCCCGGACGACCGACCCCCAGGCCCGGATCCTCCTGGAGCTCGCCCACGAGGCCCTGGAGCGGGCCGGGTGCGCGGGTCCGCGCCGGCGGGGGCGGCGGGTGGGTGTCTTCGTCGCCGCCGGTGACAGCGGCTACCGGCGGATCCTCGAACAGGCTTACGGAGAGCGGGAATGGCCCGCCTCCGCGCTGACCGGGAACCTCCCCAACATGCTCGCCGCCCGCGTCGCCCACTGTCTCGACCTGACCGGTCCCGCGCTCGCCGTCGACACCGCCTGCTCGTCGGCGCTGGTCGCCCTGCATCTGGCGCGCCGCAGCCTCCAGGCCGGCGAGTGCGACCTCGCGGTCGTCGGCGGCGTCCACCTCAACCTGACGCCCGGCGGGTACGCGCTCCTGGAGAAGGCACAGGCGCTCTCCCCGACCGGTCGCTGTCACGCGTTCGGCGCGGCGGCCGACGGTTTCGTCCCCGGAGAGGGCGGCGCGGCGCTCGTCCTGACGCGTCTCGACGAGGCGGAGGAGGCCGGTGATCCGGTCCTGGCGATACTCCGCGGCACCGCCGTGAACAACGACGGCCGCTCGCTGAGCCTGATGGCCCCCAACCCCCTGACACAGCGTGAGGTCATCACGCGGGCGTACCGCGAGGCCGGTGTCGACCCCGGCAGCGTCTCCTACGTCGAGGCGCACGGCACCGGTACGCCGGTCGGTGACCCCGTCGAGGTGCGCTCGCTCGCGTACGCGTTCCCGCCGCGCGCCGACGGACGGCCCCGATCGCTCGGCTCGGTCAAGACCAACGTCGGGCACCTGCTCAACGCCGCCGGCATGCCGAGCCTCGTGAAGGTGGTGCTCGCCCTCGGCCGGCGCCGACTGCCGCCGTCCCCGCACCCCGTAACCCCCGCGCCCGCGCTCGACCTCGCCGGTTCCGGTTTCGCGCTGCTGGACGAGGAACGGGCCTGGGAGGAGGCCGGTCCGCTCGCCGCGGGAGTCAACGCGTTCGGCTTCGGCGGCACCAACGCCCATGCCGTACTGGAGGAGGCGCCCGCCCGGCCCCCGCGAGACGCTGTCGCGGCAGCGTCGGGCGGCCCTCGGCTGCTCACCCTGTCGGCGCACGGAGCGGACGGGCTGCGTGCCGCCGCGGCCGGGCTCGCGGAACACCTGCGGAACCACCCGCACCTCGACGAGGGCGACGTCTGCGCCACCGTCGCCGCGGCCAGGGACGAGGGACCGGATCGTCTCGCCGTCGTAGCCGACGGCGGCGGCGATGGCGGCGACCTCGCCGACCGGATCGATGCCGCGCTGATGGAAACCGGCCTGCACGACGGCTCCCGGCCAGGCGCCCACCCGCCCCGCGCCGAAGGCCGTCCCGGCGGCTCGCCGCCCCGTCCCGCGCCCGTTCGGTCGCGGGCGCGGATGGTGTTGCTTCTTCCCGGGCAGGGGGTGCGGTCGCTCGGTCGGGCCCGTGCCCTGTACGCGGACGCTCCCGCGTTCCGGGAGGCGCTCGACGAGGCGTCCGGGCAGGTCGGGCTCATCGGTGGGCGCAGTCTCGCCGCGTGGTGTCTCGACGCCGACGTCCCGTCAGGCGCGCTCGCCGGGACCGAGGTCGCGCAGCCGCTCCTCGTCGCATACGGCGTCGCGCTCGCCCGCCAGCTCCGGGCCTGGGGTATCACCCCGGACGCGGTCGCCGGGCACAGTGTCGGTGAGATCACCGCCGCGTGCGTCGCCGGGACGCTTTCGCTCGCGGACGCCGTACGGTTCGCCGCCGAGCGCGGTCGCCTGATGGCGGAGCTGTGCGCGCCCGGTGCCATGGCGGCGGTGCGCTGCGGCGAGGACACGGTCGCCCCTCTGGTGGCCGACGCCGGGGGCGCGCTGAGCGTGGCCGCGGTCAACGGTCCCGACCAGGTGGTCCTGGCCGGGACGGAGGCGGCCGTGGACGGTGCTCTCGCCCAACTCGCCGCCCGGGGGATCGCCGCACGCCGTCTCGGCGTGTCCCGGGCCTTCCACTCCGCCCTGATGGAACCGGCCCTCGGCCCGCTCGCCGTCGCCGCGCGCGCCCTCACGCTCCGGCCGTCGGAGACGCCTCTGCTCAGTACGGTGACGGCCGACTGGCAACCCGTCCTCGACCCGGCGTACCTACAGGACCACGCAAGGCGCCCGGTGCTCTTCGGCGCGACCGTGGACCGGCTGCTGAGCGAGGGGTACGACACGTTCGTCGAGCTCGGCTCCTCCTCCCTCGGCGGCCCTGTGCGCGCTGCCGCGGCGGCGCATCCGCGCGGGGCTCGGATGCTCGCGCTCACCGCGGGGAACCGGAACGGCGCGCGCGGGCTGCTTGAGGACGTCGGCCGGCTCTGGGAACGGGGCGTGCCTCTGGACCGTACGGCGATGGATGCCGGCCGGGCCCGGGTCACCGTACCGACGTATCCCTTCCAGCGGCGGCGCCACTGGCCCGCCACCGCCCCCGCGCCCCGGCCGTTGCTGCACCGATTCGGGTGGGACGACTCCCCACTGACGCCGGGCCCCGGGCCGCGCACCGTCCTCCTGGCCGGCCCTGACTCGCCGTTCGCCCGCGCCTTCGCGGAGCGGCTCGCCGGGCGGGGTGTCACCGTCCTCACGGCGGGGGACCCCATGCCCGGCGGGTCGCCCGAGGCCGTCGTGCTGCTCGCAGGTCCGGCCGTGGAGCCGGATTCGGCGGCGGCGCTGGACGCGGCCCACCGTGGCATGGTGACCGCGCTTCAGGACCTGCTGCCGCAGCTCGCGCTCCACCGCCCCCGCGTGCTCGTCGTCACCGAGGACGTCCATGTCACCGGTGCCGGCCCTGAGCGCCCCCGCCCCACGCAGGCGGTGCTGACCGGGCTGGCCCTGGCGCTGCCCGAGGAGTTGCCCGGGGTCGCTGCCCACAGTGTCGACCTGTGCTCGTTCGACGACGTCGCCGTACGGCTTGACGCGCTCGACCTCGAACTGTCGGCGCGGGTCGTACCGCCGGGTGCTGAAGGGGGCGGTGACGGAGGCGGTGACGGGGACGTGTTCCGACCTGCGCCCGCTGTCGCCTGGCGGGCGGGGCGCCGTCTGGGGCGCACCACCGAGCCGGTCGCCGCACCGGCCGTCGACGGGTCGGGGGCGCGGGAGGCGCTGCCGGTCGACGGCGTGTACCTGATCACCGGAGGAGCCGGAGGGGTCGGTGGCGCGCTCGCCCTCGATCTCGCCCGGCGGGGGCGGCCGACGCTGGTCCTCACCGGCCGCTCGGCGGCGGCGCCGACCGGGCTGCTCTCCGAACTCCGTGCGCTCGGTGCCACCGCGGAGTACCGCGCCGCCGACGTGTCCCGCGAGGCCGACGTCGACGCGCTCCTCGCCGGTCTGCCGCGCCTCGATGTGCTGTTCCACGCGGCCGGTACGGTGCGCCCCGGCACGCTGCGGGCCAAGTCGCCCGACGACGTCGCCGAGGTCCTGGCCGCCAAGACGCGGGGCACCGCCCTGCTCACGCGCGGGCTCCTCGCGCACGGGCTGCACCCCGCCGTGTGCGTGGCGTTCTCGTCGGTCGCCTCGGTGCTGCCGGGACTCGCCGGGGCGATCGGTGACTACGCCGCCGCCAACGCGTACCTCGACGCCTTCGCCGCCGCCGAGCGCGCGGCGGGCCGCCCGTGGCTGGCCGTGAACTTCGCCGCCTTCGCCAGGACGGGACTGCTCGCCGCGGGCGGTGCGTCTGGCCTCGGCGCCGGTGTGGGTGCTGGTGCCGACGCCGGTGAGGGTGCCGACGCCGGAGCGGGCGCCGGTGCCGGTGCCGGTGCCGCGCGAGGGCCCGTGCCGCTGGAGACCGGGGCCGCGCTCGACGCGCTGCGGGTCGCCTGTGGCAGCGGGGCCGGCCAGCTGATGGTCGCCGACCTGACGTCGGGCGGTGCTCCTCGCCGTAACCCCGTCGCCGTCGCCGTACGCCCGTCCCCAGGATCAGCAGTCCGGCCCGCCGCCGCGCACGCGCCGCAAGCGGCGGGCGTCGACCACCGTGCGCGCCGCCCCGAAGAGGCGGGCAGCGTGCCGGCCGTCCTGCGGACATTGCTGTCCGAGGCGCTCCAGGTGCCCCCGGACGACCTCGGGGACGACGTACCGCTGCTCGGCCTGGGGCTCGACTCGCTCATGGCCGTCGATCTCGTCAAGCGGCTGGAGACGGAGCTGGACCGCTCCCTGCCGATCACGCTGTTCTTCGAACACCGGACGCTCGGGGAGCTCGCCCGACAGCTCGGATCGGAGGAAGCCCCTTCCCCCTCCCCGACCCCGGGCCCCGGCCCGGACGTGCAGCCTGCTGGGGCGGCCGACGACGGCTTTCCCTTCCCTCTGACGCCGGTCCAGCTCGCCTTCCACACCCTGGGTGAGTTGTACCCGGACGTCGCCGCCTACGGGTACGTGACACAGGACGTCCGCGGACCGCTCGACGCCGAGCTGCTCGGCAGGGCGCTCGGTCTGCTCGCGGACCGGCACGCCATGCTCCGCATCCGGATCCGCCCCGGGATCGGGGAGGCCGCGCCCGTCCAGGCTGCCGTACCGTCCGGCCACGAGCCGATGCCCGACTGGTACGAGGTGCGTGAGCTGCCGGGAGGGTACCCGGTCGAGGAGGAGCTCGCGCGGCTCGAAGAAGCCCTGCGCAACCGGCCGTTCGATCTCACCGCGGAAGCTCCGATCCGGGCGGTGCTCGTCCGTACCGCGAGCGACGCCGATGCCTCCGCCGCCTCCGCACGGCTCGTCGTCGTGGTGCATCACGCCGCCGCCGACGGCTTCAGTCTGAACGTCCTCGGCGAGGAGCTGTGGGCCCTCTACACCTCCCTCTCGCGCGGCCGGTCGCCTGAACTACCTCCGCTCGCCTCGCACTTCGCCTCCTACGTCGCGCACGAGCGGGCGGAACGGTCGGAGGCCGCCCTCGCTGAAGACCGGGCGTACTGGAGTGAGGTGCTCGCCCGGAGGGGTGAGCCGCTCGCGCTGCCCTACGACGGGGATCCACTGGGCGCCCCCGCTCCCCCGCTCCTCGCCCACCAGGTGACACCCGGGCCCGAACTGTCGGACGCACTGCGCGAGGTGGCCGCGGCACACGGCGTGTCGCTTTTCCACATGTTGCTCGCGGCGTACGCGCGCTGTCTGGCCCGGTGGGGCGGTGGCCGCGAGGACCTGTCCGTCAACGTCGCACGGGCCCGCCGCGAGTCCCGGCTCCCCGGTATCGACCGGCTCGTGGGACCGCTGGCCGACACCCTGCCGATCCCCGTACACGTCAGCCCGGACGACTCGGTGCACGCGCTCGCGGCGCGGCTGCGCGACGCGTGGCCCGAGGGCGAGCGCCACGGCCGCCTCACGAGTCCTGATCTCGCCCGGCTCATGCCCGTGGACGGGGCGGGGCCGCGTACGGCGGGGCCCGCGTCGTTCAGTTTCGCGCGGTTCCCGGTCTCCCTCGACCCCGACTGTCCGGTGGAGGTCCGCCCGGTCTCGGCCGGGACGGCCTCCGCCGCCACCCGGCTGAGCCTGCTGTGCTGGGAGTCCGACGGGGCGCTGTCCTTCTCGTGGAACTTCCCGGCCCGGCTGTTCGAACGGACCACGATCGCCCGCCTGGCCCGCGAACACCTGGCAGAGCTGACCGAGGCCGCCGGGCTCACCGAGGCCGCAGGGGTGTCGGCGAGCGGCCTCGCCCCCCGCGCCACGCCTGCCCTTGTGCGGACGCCGTCGGGTGTCCGACCGGACATCGTGTCGCGGCTGTGCGCCCAGTTCCGCGCGACGCCGGACGCGGTGGCCGTCGACACGGGCGACAGCGTCACGACCTACGCCGAACTCGACCGGGTTTCCCGTGCGCTCGCCGCGCGCCTGCGCGCCCAGGGGGTCGCCCCCGGTGACCTGGTGGGGCTCCTGACCGCGCCGGGCGCCGACACCGTGGCGGGAGTGGTGGGCATCCTGCGCGCCGGGGCGGGCTGGGTTCCGCTCGACGCGGCCCATCCGCCCGCGCGCCTGGCCGACCAGCTGGAGCGGTCCCGTACCCGTACCCTCGTCTGCCACGCGGAGACCCGCACGTCGGCGGTGGAGCTGGCCTCGATCGCGGGCGTCCCGCTCGTCATGGTCGACGATCCTTCGCCCGAACCGGGCTCCGGCGCTGCGGAGTTCACGGCCCCCGGCCCCGACTCCGGCCCCGACTCCCTCGCGTACGTGATCTTCACCTCCGGTTCCACCGGGCGGCCCAAGGCGGTGCCGATCACCCGGCGTTCGATGACGAACTATCTCGACTGGGCGTTGGAGACGTTCGCGTACGACGCGGGTGACCGTCTCGCGCAGACGGCGTCGGTCTGCTTCGACGCGTCAGTACGCCAACTCCTCGCGCCCCTCCTCGTCGGGGCCACGGTGGTCACCCTGCCCAGGCAGCTGCTCCGGGATCCCGAGGCGCTGCTCGACCGCGTCGAGCAGGCCCGGATATCGGTGTGGAGCTCGGTCCCGAGCCTCTGGTCCCGGCTCCTCGAAGCCGCCGAGACCCGGGTGCGGGCCGGTGGTCCGCCGCCGGACCTGTCGGCCCTGCGGTGGATCCACGTCGGCGGCGAGGCGCTCCCGCCCGCTCATGTACGCCGCTGGTACGACCTGTTCGGCCCCGGGCAGCGGATCGCGAACCTGTACGGGCCCACCGAGGCCACGATCAACGCCACGTTCCACATCGTCGACAGCCGTCCCGCCGGCGACGTGCGGGTCCTGCCCATCGGCAGGCCCCTCACCGGCACGGAGGTCGACGTGGTGACGGCGGACGGGCGGCGCTGCGCACCGGGTGAGCCCGGCGAGCTGCTCATCGCCGGGGTGGGGCTCACACCCGGCTACCTGGGCGAACCCGCTCTGACGGCCGCCGCGTTCGTCGGTCGTGACGGGCGCCGCTGGTACCGCAGTGGTGACCGGGTCCGGCGCGACGGGGACGGCGTCCTGGAGTTCCTCGGGCGGCTGGACGATCAGGTGAAGATCCGGGGGCACCGGGTGGAACTTGGCGAGGTCGAGTCGGTGCTGCTCACGCATCCGGCGGTCGCCCGCGCGGCCGTGGTCCACCGGCACGAGCGGCTGAACGCCTTCGTCGAGCGCCGACCGGGCCTGCCGGCTCCGGAACCGACGGCTCTGCGCGCCCATCTGGCCCTGACGCTGCCGGAGTACATGCTCCCGGGCCGGATCCACGTCGTCGACGACCTGCCCCTGACGGGGACCGGGAAGATCGCCCGTACCCGGCTCGGGGTGTCCGGCCCTGGACCCGTCGCCGGGTCCGAAGTGCCTGTCGTCGGCAAGGCGTTGTCGACGCCGCCCTCGACGCCGACCGAAGTCCTGCTCGCCCGCGTCTGGTCCGAGCTGCTCGACAGGGAGGAGGTCCGGCGCGAGGACGACTTCTTCGAGCTCGGCGGTGACTCCCTGCTCGTCCTCCAGGTCTTCGCACGGCTGCGCGAGGAGATACCGTCCCTGCCCCGGCCCACGGTCGTGTACGCCCACCGCACCCTGGCCGCCCTCGCCGCCGCCATCGACGCCACGGACGTGGAGCAGCCCCTCGGCTCCCCGGGCACGCTCCCCCGTGGCGACGCGTACGGCCCCGCCCCGTTCCCGCTCACTCCCTCCCAGCGCGGCTTCCTCCTCACGGAGGCGATGGCTCCCGGCTCGGACACGGCATGGCTGTCGTGTCTGCGGATCGACGGGCCGCTGCGGCGCGAGGCGTTCCAACGGGCCGTCGACGCCTGTGTGGTACGGCATCCGATGCTGCGGACCGTGTTCCCCGCCGGTGTTCGTCCGCCGGTCCAGCAGGAGCTTCCGCCCTCCCTTCGGCTCCCGGTCGACTTCGAGACCCTTGCCGCACCCGGCCTCCTGGCGTCGCGGATCGCCGAGGAGCGGGCACGCCGCTTCGAGCCCTGGGCGTGGCCGCTGCTGCGCCTGCGGCTGCTCTCCCTCGGGCCCGCCGAACACATGCTCGTCGTCCACGCCCACCATCTGATCGGCGACGGCTACAGCGTGGCGCTGCTCGGCCGGGAGCTGCTCTCCGTCTACGACCGGGTCGTACGGGGTGAGTCGGCCGAACTCCCGCCGCTGCACGGCACGTTCCGCGACCACGCGGCAGCCCTTCAGGCACGCACGGCGTGCGGCGCCTCGGGCCGGGCCCGGCTGGAGGAACCGTATCGGCGCCCCGTCCTCGGGGGCCACGCCGGGGCCGGGGCTCCGGGCCAGGTCGCCACGGCACCGCCGTACCGTTCCGCGGGGTTCACCCTCGACGCGGACCAGGTCGCAGCCCTCCGCCGGGTCGCCATCGGCGCGGGGAGTTCGCTCTTCGCGCCGGTCCTCACGGCGTACTACCGGACGCTGGCCGCCACGACCGGGCAGGACGACCTGATTCTCGGTCTGGCCGTCTCCGGCCGCGACGACGCACGGCACGACGCCCACCGGGTGTTCGGTCCGTACGCCGCCGCCGTCCCGCTCCGGCCGGGACCGCCGCCCGGTGCGCGACGGGCGGGCCGTACGTTCGCCGAGGACCTGCGGGCGGTCGTGGACGAGGTCGAGGCCGCGCGTACGGAAGGGGTGGGGGCCGCTAGCGGCGACGGCGGGCTGCCAGTCGCCGCTCAGTTCTTCTTCACGTTTCTGGACTTCTCGTCCCTCGGCCCGCTGAGCGGCGACACGCTGAGCCTGCGGTGGGACGACGGGGACGCCGTCCTCGCGCCCCCTCCGGTGGGCACGGACACGTTCCTCGCGGTGCGGCCGGTCGGTGCGGGGGAACTGAGAGTGACGCTTCGGGCGTCCGTCGCCGCCTTCCCCGACGAAACGGAGTTCGCCGCGTTCACCGGCGCGCTGCGGAGCGGGATGACGGTGGATGCCCTGGCGAAGACGGTTCCGGCGTCGGCGTCGACACCGGCGCGGGTGTCGGCGTCGACACCGGCGCGGGTGTCGGCGTCGACACCGGCGCGGGTGTCGGCGTCGGCGTCAACGTCGGCACCGGCGCGGGCGACGACATCGGCTGCGGCTGCGGGTCTGTCGCCCGCTCTCGGCGCGGCGCTGGACTCCGCTCTCGTGGGCTACCTCCCCCCGCCGGGTCAGCTCGCCGCGCTCGGCGGGCCGGGGGTGGAGGCGGCGTCGCGTGAACAGCTGCGCGGGCTGCTCTTCCCCGGCGGGCGTCCCCGGCTCATGGAGGAGATCAGCACCCCGCTCGGGCGGTCAGGGTTCGTCTGCCTGCCGCTGTTCGCCGACGAGCTCGCGTCGACGCCCGACCTCGCCGGGCGCACGGCCCGAGCCGTCGAGCACGCGGCGACGCTCGGCGCTCGCTGTGTCTCCCTCGCGGGCATGATCCCGTCCCTCACGGCGTACGGCTTCGGCGTACTGCGCGAGACGGACGCGCCGACCGCCCTCACCACCGGGCACGCGGCGACGGTGGTGTCCGTGGTCAGGACCGTCCACGCCGCGCTCGCGCGGACGGGCCGGGAACTCGGCGGGCTCGTCGTCGCGGTGGCAGGTCTCGGCTCCATCGGCGGCTCGTCCCTCGAACTGCTCCTCGCTCGGGCCGCCGAGCCGCCCGCCCGGCTGCTCCTGTGCGACGTCGCGGGCAGTGCGCCACGGCTGCGGCGCCTGGCCGATGACCTGATGGCCAGGGGTCTGGCCCGGAACGTGGAGGTCCACGAGTCCGGTCCTGCGGCGCTGCCGGCCGCCGTGTACGAGGCGGATCTGCTGGTCACGGCCGTCAGCGGGGGCGGTGCGGTGCTCGACGTGGCGCGGCTCCGGCCGGGCGCGATCGTCGTCGACGACTCGTTCCCGCACTGTTTCGACGTGACGAGGGCCCTGGCGAGGATGCGGGAGCGGCGGGACGTCCTGATCGTCGGCGGGGGCCTGCTGTCCGTCGGGTCGGTGGAGCGCCGGACGGCGCAGGGGCTTCCGCCCGCCGTAGCGGCGGGGTACGCGGCGAGGTCGTGGCTTCCCGGCACGATCGCCTCGTGCCGGCTCGAGTCACTGCTGCACGCCGCGCATCCGGAACTCCCCGTGGTGCACGGGCTGGTGGACGGCCGGCTCGCAGCGGCCCATTGGGAGGTCATGGAGGGGGCCGGGGTCGCAGCGGGCCCGCTGCATCTGCTCGGGCAGGCCGTGGGCGCGGAGGGCGGCGACCCGCCGTCGCCCAGGCAGACACCTCACCAGTAGGCCCGTTCGGCGCGGGGCAGGCTCTTTCGGGGGCCTGCCCCTGTCGTCGGGTCCGCTACTGGCCGACCCGGCCGTCGACGCACTCGCGCAGCAGGTCCGCGTGTCCGCAGTGGCGGGCGTACTCCTCGACGCGGTGGACCCACAGCTCGCGGACGGCGGTGCCGTCCTGGATGACCCGGGCGTCCAGGTCCGTGCACGCCAGCAGGGCCGCGTCGGTCGCCGCCTGTTCGCGCGCGAGATCGGCGAACGCGCCGTCGACGAGCGTCTGCTCCGCGACGGCTCCTTCGAAGTCGCCGTCGGCGTCGCCGTACAGCTTCGGTTCCGGTTCACCCGGCGGGATCCACCCGCGCCAGTCCCGCTCCACCTCGGCGAGGTGGCGGACAAGACCGAGCAGGGACATGGTCGACGGCGGCACCGACCGGCGGGCCAACTGCTCCGGGTCGAGGCCCTCGCACTTCATCCGCAGGGTCAGCCGGTAGCCGCCCAGGAAGTCCTGGTACGTCGCCAACTCGCCGTCCGGACTGGGGCCTTCACTGTGCCGGGGATCCTTGTCGGGGTCCGCCCACATGTCGGGGTAGACGCTTGCCCCGCTCCATCGCTCGGGCGCGTCGGTGTCTGTGTTCACGGTGCCGAGGATGCTGAGGGGCGGCCCGATGCACAAACGATTATTCGTGACCGTTTCACGCAGGAGTCCGCCAGAGCGCGTGTGGACCGTGGAGGCGATGCGGAGAGATCATTAAGAAACCTTGTTGAATAAGCCCGTACCCCAGGTTCGCTCTTGATTTGCTCCTGCCAACCCGCACAGGGTTCTCTCGAACGTTTGACGCCCCACACGTCAACACGAGGAGAGATCCCTTTTCATGGCAACTCACAAGCGATCCCACGGTCTTCGCAACGCGGCCATAGCCACAGGTGTGGCGGGCGCCGCCACCGCGGCACTGTTCGCGGGCAACCTCGCCGGGGCGGCCGCCCCGGCCGAGGGGACCGTGCACGGACTCGGCGCACCGGGCGCCGTGGCCGGCAGCTTCGTCGTCATCCTCGACGCATCCGCGAACAAGGCGGATCTCGCGAAGAAGTACGGCGGCACACTCGAACGCTCCTACGGCTCCGAGGTCAACGGCTTCTCCGCGTCCGGCCTCAGCGTCGACGAGGCCAAGCGGCTGGCGGCCGACCCCGCCGTCGGGACGGTCGTACAGAACAAGCGCTTCAGCATCAACGAGACGCAGGAGAAGCCCCCGTCCTGGGGCCTGGACCGGATCGACCAGGCCGACACCGCCGGTGACCAGAAGTACGCCTACCCCGACAACGGCGGCGAGGGCGTCACCGCGTACGTCATCGACACCGGCGTGCGGATCTCCCACCAGGACTTCGGCGGCCGGGCGAGCCACGGCTTCGACGCCGTGGACAAGGACAACACCGCCGACGACGGCAACGGCCACGGCACCCACGTGGCGGGCACGATCGCCGGCACCTCCCACGGCGTCGCCAAGAAGTCCAAGATCGTGGCCGTCCGCGTCCTCGACGACAACGGCTCCGGCACCACCGAGCAGGTCGTCGCGGGCATCGACTGGGTGACGCAGAACCACTCCGGGCCTTCGGTGGCGAACATGAGCCTCGGCGGCGGCGCCGACGAGGCCCTCGACGCGGCGGTCAAGCGGGCCATCGCCTCCGGCGTGACCTTCGCGGTGGCGGCGGGCAACGAGTCCTCCGACGCCGGGCAGGGCTCGCCGTCCCGGGTGCCGGAGGCGCTGACCGTGGCGTCCAGCACCAAGGACGACCAGCAGTCGGAGTTCTCGAACTTCGGCGCCGTGGTCGACCTGTACGCCCCGGGCTCGGAGATCACCTCGGCCTGGAACGACAGCGACACCGGTACGAAGACGATCTCCGGTACGTCGATGGCCGCGCCGCACGTGGCGGGCGCCGCCGTCCTCCACCTGGCGGCCAACCCGTCGGCGACGCCCGCCGACACCGCCGCCGCGCTCACCGGGGCCGCCACGGCGGACGCGATCAAGAACCCCGCGTCCGGCACCGCGAACAAGCTCCTGAAGATCGCGCCGTAGCCACACCGCACCACGGCTCGCACCAGGCGGCCCTCCGCACACGGAGGGCCGCCTTCTTCGATGCCGTCGAGCCGCCGGCCCCCGGCCCGGGGCGGGTCAGCAGCCCGTCGGGCGGGCGTCCCAGCGGCCGACCACCCCGGGGAGTTCGACCCGGGACCGGATGCCCAGCCTGGCGAAGACGCTCCGGAGGTGGTGGTCGACGGTCCGGGGGCTGAGGGTGAGACGGTCGGCGACCTCCCGGTTGGTGGCGCCCCCGGCGACGAGACGGGCGATCCGCTGCTGCTGCGGCGTCAACCGCCCCAGCGCCGCCGGGTCCGTGACCCCGCCCGTGGTGCCGCCGGTGGCGCGCAGTTCGCACCGGGCGTGCTCGGCCCATCCGTCCGCCGCGGCCCGCTCGAAGGTGACCAGGGCGTCGCTCAGCGGACCGCGCGCGTCGCCGGGCCGCCGGCGGCGCCTCAGCCACGTGCCGTACGCGAGGAGGGTGCGGGCGCGCTCGAAGTCGTTGCCGCAGCTGTCGTGGCGGCGGACGGCCTCACCGAACCAGTACGCGGGCTCCTCGCCCGGCGCGAGCAGCGCCCGGCAGCGGGCCAGTTGGGCCGGTGCCGTGCCGTCGATGCCCTGGCCGGCCCAGACCGCGTACTCCTCGGCCGCCTCCCGCGCCTCCGCGCGCCGTCCGGACGCGACGGCCGCCTCCACGAAGCAGGGGATCACCAGCATCCGCAGCGCGAAGTGGCCGCCCCGCGGACCCTGCCGGACGAGCGGGAGCAGCCGCGCGGTCGCCTGTGCGGCGAGACCTCGCCCCGACTCGGCCCGGGCCAGCGCCCATTCGGCGAGGGTCGCGGCCTGGACGAGGCCGTGCGGGCGCGCGGTGTCGAGGGCCCGCCCCGCGTGTTCCGTCACGGTCCGGCCGTCGCCCGCCACCGAGGCCACGAGGGCCAGGACGGCGTGCTGGTGGGCGGCGACGTTGTGCTGGCCGGTCTGTTCGGCCGCCCGCAGGCCCTCGCGCGCGGTGCGCGCGGCCCTGCTGTAGCGGCCGGCCCGGAGTTCGGCGTAGGCGAGGTGTTCCAGGGCCCGGGGTACCAGGGCGGTCCGGTGCTCGGCTCGGGCCCGGGCGAGGGCGCGGGCGTGGACCCGGGCCGCCGCCGCGGTGTCGCCCAGCACGAGCGCGGCCGAACCGGCCCGGAGGAGGAGCCGCGGGTCGTCCTCGGCGCCGTCCCGCGCGACCACCCGCGCCAGGGGGGTACGGGCCTGGTCGAGGCGTACGTCGAGGGCGGCGCGCAGCCCCTCGACGAAGTCGCGTTCCGTGCCCTGGGCCGCCTTCCCGGGGTCGAGGGCGGCCAGGCACGCGGCGACGTCACCCCCGGCCCAGGCGGCCTCCATGGCGAGGAACCGGGCGTCGGCCGCCTCGGCCGGCTCCCGGTCCCCGAGCAACTCCGCCGCCTGGAGCAGCACCTCGTACGCGTCCATGACCGGGCCGCCCGCGAGCGCCGCGAGACCACGGACGAGCTGGGAGCGGCCGCGAACCTCGGGAGCGAGGGCGCGCACGGCGGGAGACGGCCCGAGCCGGTCGGCGCGGTGGCCCTCGCCACGGACGAGGGTGGGGTCCGCGGGGGCGGTGGGAGGGGTAGGAGGGGCCGGGGTGGTCCCCGCGGAGGCCGAGGCGAGTGCCGCGTGGCCGAGGAACGGGTCCTCGAAGCGGAGCGCGTCGTCCCTGCGGCTCAGCAGCCCGCCCGCGATCAGACCGTCCAGCGGTTCGACGGAGGTGCGGGTCGCCCGCGCGGTGGCGAGGACCGCGCCGAGGGCGACCTCGTACGCCCGGGGCGGATCGTTCGGCCGGCCCGGCTTCCACGGCCCGCGGGGTTCCGGCGGCGAGTCGTCGGCGCCGGTGCGGCCGGTCAGGGCGACCACCGCGAGCAGGCGTCGGGAGTCCGCCGGAAGGCTGTCCACGAGACCGCCGTACACCTCGGCGAGGACGGTTCCGTCGACGAGGGGCGCGGTGCCGGTCACCGGAGCGGTCATGAGGCGCCGTACCGCCGCGGCGAGGACACCGGGGTGCCCGGCCGTCTCGTCGAGCAGCCGCTCACCGATCCCGGGCGGTGGCGGCGGCGCGCACAGGTCGCCGAGGAGCGCCCGTGCGCCGTCCCGGGTGAGCCGCCCAAGGCGTACGGTCTCCGCCCCCGGCACCGTGGGTAGGCGGTGGTGACGGGCTGCCGACACGAGCCAGACCGTGCCGCCCGACCGGCTCCCCGGCTCCCGCCAGGCCGTGGTGAGCGCGGCGCGCGAGTGGGCGTCCCACAGGTGCAGATCGTCCAGGCAGATCAGGACGGGACGGCCGGCGGTCAGTCCGTCGACGGCCGGGGCGAGGCCGTTCTCACCCCGCGCGTCCCGCAGCGCCCGGCGCCCGGCGGACGGGTGGGGCGCGAGGGCGGCGCACAGGGACCGGACCCCGCTCCACGCTCCCCGGTGCGGGGGCGCGGCGACCCGGTGGGCGGTGCCGGGGAAGTCGTGGGCCGCCCGCGCGAGCAGCGCGGTGCGCCCCTCGCCGGGGTCGCCGGTGACGAAGAGGACGCCGCCCGCCCCGGTGGCGGCGCGGGCCGACAGCCGGGCCACCGCGGCGAGTTCGGCCGTACGGTCGTACAGCCGCGGGCCTGGGGCGGCGGCTTGGGTCGCTCCGCTCACGGCGATGACGTTACCGACCCGTAGGTAACGGGGGAAGGCTCCCGGGCCCGGGCATGGGCAGGGGCCCAGGCCCGGGAGCCGTGTCCTGTGACGGCGCACAGAACGTCCGGGCGGGCGACGGCAGTCAGTCGCCGGTCGTCAGGCGCCCGACGCCGGCCGACGGCCGTCGGCGTCAGTTGCCGAGCGGGCAGCTGCCCCGGTACTCCTCGATCGTCAGGCTGGGTCGCGGCAGCGGGCAGAGGAACTGCTCGTAGCGGGTGTCGTCGTCGATGAAGCGCTTGAGCCAGGAGATGCTGTACTTCGCGATCGTCGTGTTCGAGGTGTTCGGGGTGAAGTGCGTGGCGCCGTTCAGCTCCAGGTACGCCTTGTCGAGGGAGCCGGGCAGGCTCTCGTAGAAGGGCTCCGAGTGGCTGGCGACGGGGGCGACCGTGTCGCCGTCCGCGCCGATGACCAGGGTGGGCGTGCGGAGTTCGGGCCAGGTCTTGTCCGTGTTCCACCCGGTCAGGGGGATCGCGGCCTTCAACGAGGGCCGGCTCTTGGCGGCTTCGAGGGAGCCCCCGCCGCCCATGGAATGGCCCATGACGCCGAGTCGGGACGTGTCGACCCTGCCGCGCACGGAGCTGCGCTGGGTCAGGTGGTCGAGCGCGGCCAGGAGCTGACGGCCCCGGCTGTCGGGCTGGTCGAGGGTGGTGAGGGTGTCGATGGTGAACACCACGAAGCCCTGCGAGGCCAGGCGCGGTCCCAGCCAGGCGATGGAGGACTGGTAGGCGGTGAACCCCGGCGAGATCACCACCGCGCCGAACGTCCCGTCGCTCGTGGACGTCGGGTAGTAGATGGTGCCGCCGCCGAAGCCGCTGGCGGCGAGGGAGGAGACGCTGGTCTCGGAGACGGCGTACGGGCCACGCAGGGCCTCGATGCTCGACTGGGTGGGTGCGGGGCCCCGCTCGTACGGGTTGGCCGCGGCGTCGGCGGCGCTGACGCCCGGGGTGGCGAGCAGGGTGAGGCAGGCGGCGGTGGCGGTGGCTGCTGCTGCGAGGTGTCGTTTCACGACGGAGTCGTCCTCTCGTGTCGTGTGGCGGCCGCCCCCGGCGGAACCGGGGGCGGCGCGTCCTGGACTGGCCCGGTCACTGTCGACGCGGCGCGGCGCGCGGGCATCGGCAGAACCACCGGTCTCGCCGTCGGTGGAGGGTGTCCGGGGAATGTCGGAGGAGGGACTACCAGGGGACTGTCAGCCGCAGCTGATACGCGTGTCGCCGGGGTCGGTCGTGCAGGTGTCGGTGCCGGGGCCGCCGTTGGCGGTGTCGTTACCGCTGGTGCCGTCGGTGGTGGTGAGGCGGTCGTTGCCGTAGGTGCCGGTCAGGGAGTCGTTGCCCGGACCGCCGTTCAGGGTGTCGTCGCCGAAGCCGCCGTCGATGTTGTCGTTGCCGAAGCCGCCGTGGGCCGTGTCGTTGCCGTAGCCGGCGCGGATGATGTCGTTGCCGCCGAGGCCGCAGATCACGTCGTTGCCGGATCCGCCGTTGAGGGTGTCCGCGCCGCCGGTGCCGATGATCGTGCAGCCGCGGGCGTTGTTCACCGAGGTGGTGGCGGTGGCCCTGTTGTTCGAGGGCGTCGGGTCCTGCGGGGTGCCGCTGACGTCGGCCGTGTTCGTGAGCGTGCCGGTGGCCCGGGGCTCCGCCGTCACCGTGACCGTCGCGCTCGCACCGGGGGCCAGCGTGCCGAGGGTGCAGGTGGCGCTCGTCGGGGTGGTCGTGCAGCCGCCCTGGGAGGGGACGGCGGAGACGAGGGTCGCGCCGGCCCCGGAGAGCGTGTCCGACAGAGTGACGCCGGTCGCGGTGGCGGTGGACGTGGCGGCGTTGGTGACCGTGACCGTGTAGGTGGCTCGGTCGCCGATGCTCACGGTGGTCGTGCCGGTCTTCGTCACCCTCAGGTCCGCCGCGCTCGGCGGGGGCGGGGTCGTACCGTCACCGCCCTCGTAGCGGGCGAGGGCGAAGGCGAAGCCCGCCCCGTACCCGGCGGCGACGATCCTGCCGTCCGGCTGTACGAGCACGCCGCGGATCTCGTCGAAGTCGTTGAAGCCGGTCACCACGAAGCCGTCGCCGCCGAAGCCGGTGTCCACCGTGCCGTCGGGGTGGAGGCGGAGCAGGCCGAAGTCGTTGGCCTCGGAGCTGTTCGGGTCGTCCGCCCGCCCCGCGAGCACGATCTTCCCGTTCTGCTGGAGCGCCATGTCGTACGCGGCTCCGCCGCCGCCCGGGGGGTTGACCGCGGTACGGCCGCCGGTGCCGAAGCCGGCGTCGGGGCTGCCGTCGGCGTTGTAGCGGAGGGCGATGAAGCCGACGTCGCCGGAACCCGCGGCGACGATCTTTCCGTCGGGCTGTACGGCCACGGCGTTGCCGAACTCGGTGCCGCCGAAGTCCGTGGCGACCATGCCGTCACCGCTGAAGCCGGTGTCGAGGCTGCCGTCGCTGTGGTAGCGGGCCACCCCGATGTTGAAGGCGGTGTTTCCCACGTAGCCGACCGAGACGATCTTGCCGTCCGGCTGGAGGGCCATCGCGCGGGCGATGCCACCGCTGTCCTGCGGTGAGGTGGGCGTGAAGCCCGCGACCACGGCTCCGTCGCCGCCGAGGCTGGGGTCGAGGCTCCCGTCGGTGCGGAGACGGACCAGCGCGAACCCGCTGCCACTGCCCTTGCCCACGGCGACGATCCGGCCGTCGGGCTGCACCGCCACGTCCGCGCCGTCCGCGGATCCGCCGAACTCGTCGACGCGCACCAGGCCCCCGTCGCCGAAGCTCGTGTCGAGGCTGCCGTCGCTGTGGTAGCGGGCCACGGAGAAGAAGCAGCAGCCCCCGCCCTCCTCCGCGAGCACCTCGGTGGTGCCCACCACGACGATCTTTCCGTCGGACGGCTGGATCGCGACCGCGTTGGCCGAGTGCGAGCCGCCGCCGAAGTCGCTGGTGACCGTGCCGTCCCCGCCGAAGCCCGGATCGAGGCTGCCGTCGGTGAGGTACCGGGCGAGCGTGAAGCCGGCCTCGCTCACCCCGACCACGACCAGCTTGCCGTCGGACTGCCGGGCGAGGTCGTGGCCTTCCGCGTAGTTGGTGATCCGGGTCGTCACCCGGCCGTCGGATCCGAACGTCGGGTCCAGGTCACCCGGGGCGGCCAGCGCGGTGCCGGGCAGCGCGAGTACGAGCGCCGTGCCGAGCGCGACCGGTACCCCGGCCCTCCCGCCGGGCCTGCGTCGTCGTGCCGGTCTCAGCTGTACGTGGGTCATGGATGGACGAACCTCCGTCTTTTCGGGGGTGTACGGGGAGCAGCGCACAGCTTCGTCGCGGAATCGGGCCCCGCGGGCGCGGGCCGTGCCGGACTACGCCCACCGGACCCCGCGAACCACCCCCGTGGGGGAGCGCGCGGGGCGCGATCGACGGGCCCGTTGCTCCGGCCGGGGTCGCGGTGGTGTGCACCGCCCGACGGCGGGTCCGCCTTGGACACCGCGTACCCTCACCTCGGAACAGCGGCGTCGGACGCGGGGCGAGCGGGGAAACGGAAGATGACTGAGGTGCGCGGGCAGGGGGCCGGGCCCGGTGGGGACGAGCGGGACCGGGCGGCGACCGTTCGCGTCTTCATCGCCCTCGCTCCGCCGGACGAGGCGAAGGACGAGCTGGCGCGGGAGCTGCGCAGCGCGTACGACGCGTATCCGCACATGCGGTGGAACCGTATCGAGGACTGGCACATCACCCTGGCGTTCCTCGGCGAGCTCCCCGTCGCGACCGTTCCGCTCCTGCGCCCGCCGCTCGGGGACCTCGCGGCCTCGCGGCGGCCCGTCGAACTGGGGCTGCGCGGCGGCGGGCACTTCGACGAGCGGGTGCTGTGGAGCGGGATCGACGGGGACCTGGAGGGGCTGCACCGGCTCGCCGCCGACGTCCGTGCCGTGGTCCGGGAGTGCGGTGTCCCCTTCGAGGACCGGCCGCTCCGCCCCCATCTGACCCTCGCCCGCGCGCGCCGCGACGACCTGTCGAGCGTGGTGGACGTCGCCGACGGGCTCGCCGGCTTCACCGGCTGCCGCTGGCGGGCCGACCGGCTCCACCTGGTCGGCAGCAACTTCGGCCGGGGGCCGGGGCCGATCCGGTACCGGGACATCGAGGCGTGGCCGTTCGACGGGCGCTGAGCCGGGGGTTTCGCCGGACCGGGGAAACACGCGGGGGCTGAGGGGTGCGTGGGCGCTACGGGGTGCGGGGGCGCCGAGGGGTGCGTGGGAGCTCCGGGATGCGGGGGCGCCCGGGGGGGGTACGTGGGCGCTGCGGGGTGCGTGGGGCGCTGCGGGTCGCAACCGATCCGGGTCCCTGGCACGTGTTCCCCTGTGCAGTGATCGCCACGGAAGGGAACCACGTTGTCCGTCCCAGGTCTCACCCCGTCCCGTCGCACCGCTCTCGTCCTCGGCGCCGGTGCCGCGCTCGCGACCGTCTCACCTCTCGCCGGGTCTGCGTACGCCTCCTCCCCCGCCGGGCGGGACCCCGGGGGGAAGGACCCCGGCGGGAAGCGCCTCGTCGCGCGGCTGCGGGAGCTGGAGCGGCGGCACTCCGCCCGGCTCGGCGTGTTCGCCCGCGACGTGCGGACGGGGCGCTCGGTGGCGTACCGCGCCGAGGAACGCTTCCCGATGTGTTCGGTCTTCAAGACCCTCGCCGTCGCGGCCGTCCTCCGCGACCTCGATCGCGACGGCACGTTCCTGGCGCGGCGCATCCGCTACACCGAGGCGTACGTCGAGCGGTCGGGCTGGTCCCCCAGGACCGAGCTGCCCGAGAACCTCGCCCACGGGATGACCGTCGCCGAGCTCTGCGACGCCACCCTGCGCTACAGCGACAACACCGCCGCGAACCTGCTCCTCCGCGAGCTGGGCGGTCCGACGGCGGTCACGCGGTTCGCCCGGTCGGTCGGCGACGGTACGACGCGGCTCGACCGCTGGGAGCCCGAGCTGAACTCGGCGGAGCCCTGGCGGGAGACCGACACCTCGACGCCCCGCGCCATCGGCCGGACGTACGGGCGGCTCCTGCTCGGCGACGCACTCCCCCGCGAGGACCGGGAGCGGCTCACCCGCTGGATGCTCGCCAACACCACCAGCGGCGAGCGGTTCCGCAAGGGGCTGCCGGCGGACTGGCTCCTCGCCGACAAGACCGGCGGCGGCCGGTACGGCGGCAACAACGACGCGGGCGTCACCTGGCCGCCGGACGGCGGTCCGATCCTGCTCGTCGTGATGACGACGCGGTTCGAGGAGGACGCGCCGCCCGTCGATCCGCTGGTGGCCGACGCGGCGGCCCTGGCGGCGGCGGAACTCCGCTGACGCGAGCGGGAACGAGAGCCGGGAACGAGAGCCGGGAAATCGGCTCGATTAAATGGGTTGAGCGTCGCCTCCGGCCTTCCTAGGCTGTGGGTACACGCTGAAAGGAGGTGATCCGAGAACATGGTTTCTTTTCGGATTCGTGAGGTGACTGCGGGCTAACGGCCTGCCGTCGCACTCTGTGCACCTCGGCAGGTCATCTGCCGAAAACCACGCAGTCACCCGACCCGTGGGCCGCCGGTGATCCGGCCGGCTCCCGTCCGAACTCGAGCGGACGGGACCAAGGCCCACGGGTCGTCCGCGTTCCCGCGGGCCGCACACGTCAGGCCAGGCTCAGGGCGCCCGTCCGCCTGGCCCGTGCCTCGCCCACCCGCAGGATCAGCGAGGCCGCCACGAGGAGCAGGGCGCTCAGCGCTCCAAGGCCGAGCAGTGTCGGGGCGAGTTCGCCCGCCGTCCGGTGTTCGAGCAGCGCCCCGCGGACCGCGAGCAGGCTGCCGGTCAGCGGGAAGACCGCGCCGACGACCTGGACGGCCACCGGCAGGGCGAAGTGCGGGAGCCGGACGCCCGAGACGAACCAGAGGGGCTCGTCGAGGATCGTGTACAGGAAGGCCGAGTCCCGGGAGAAGACCAGCAGGCTGTTGAGGAACGCGCCCCACGCCACGGCCGGGATCAGCAGGGCCAGGAGGACGATCCCGTACATCCACCAGCCCGCGACGGACAGCGTGCCGAAGCCGGTCAGGGCGGCGACGGTGAAGCAGGTGAGCAGCCAGGCGTTCTGGAGGAGCGCGCCCGCGCCGTTGGCGATCATCAGGGTGAGGCGGCCCGCCGGGGAGAGGAAGAGCAGTTCCAGGGTGCCGGTGGTCCGCTCGAAGGAGAGGTGCCAGGCGCTCTGGACGAGGGAGAAGAAGAAGGCGTACGCGAGGGTGCCGGTGGCCAGGAACGCGAGGAGGCGCTCGGGGTCGGCGGCGAGCGGCCAGTTCTCCGCGGCCCGGGAGGCCGTGGCGACGGGCCGCAGGGTGTAGTAGGTGGTGGCCAGTTGGAGGATCGGCCAGACGAGCATCGAGAAGACGACGAGCGGCTGGCCGAAGAGCCGGCGGTGCTGCTTGAGCGTTTCCGCGGCGAAGACCCGCAGGGCGTGCCGGAGCTGGTTCACCGGGCGGCGCCCTGGGCCGCTGCCGTTGTCACGAGGCCCGCCTCGCCGGTCTCGGCGAGTGTCAGGATCGCGTCCTCCAGGCTGGCCTCGGCGATCTCCAGGCCGCCGATGGAACCGCCGGCCCCGACCACGGCCGCCGCGAGCGGGCCGGCCATGTCGTCGGGGTGGCGCAGGGTGATCAGTTCGCCGCCGTCGGGGAGGGGTTCGCGGATCGCTCCGAAGGTGTCCGCGACGGCCCGGGTGCGGTCGGTGGGGTCGGTGACGGTGAGGCGGACCGTGCGGTGGCTGCCGGTCGCGGTCTTCAGTTCGGCCGGGCTGCCCTGGGCGAGGTGGCGGCCGGCGGAGATCACGTACACATGGCCGCAGAGCTCCTCCACCTCGGCCAGGTAGTGCGAGGTCAGCAGGACTCCGGTGCCGTCGTTCGCGGCCAGGTCCGCGACGACGCGCCTCAGGTCGCGGGCGATCGGGGCGTCGAGGCCGAGGGTCGGTTCGTCCAGGAGGAGGTAGTCGGGGCGGTTGATCAGGCCGCGGGCGATGGCGAGGCGCTGGGTCATGCCGCGCGAGTACCGCTCGACCATGGTGTCGGCGGCCTCGGTCAGGCCGACGAGGTCGAGGAGCTCGTCGGTCCTGCGGCGCAGTTCCGCCCTGGGGACGTCGTAGAGCTGGCCGAAGTACCACAGGTTCTCGCGGCCGGTCATGCGGGTGTAGACCATGCGCTCGCCGCCGGCGATGAGGTTGATGCGGCGGCGGACGGCGCGGGCGTCGGTGACCGCGTCGAGGCCGTCGACGCGGACGGTGCCGGCGCTGGGGCGCAGGAGGGTGGCGAGGATCTTGATGGTGGTGGTCTTGCCGGCGCCGTTGAGGCCGAGGAGGCCGGTGACGCGGCCGCGCGGGATGTCGAGGTCGAGGCCGTCGACGGCGCGCTTGAGGCTGCGGGGGCCGAAGAGGCCCTTGTCCCGTACGGCGAATTCCTTGTGCAGGCCGCGGACTTCGATCGCGGTGGTCATCAGTACGTCCTTTCGACGGCTCGGGCCTCGGCCCGCGGCAGGCAGGCCAGCCCCAGGAGGAGGTAGGCGCCGGTGAGGGCGGCGCTGACGGCCAGCCTCGGGAGGAGTTCGGGGAGGGTGTGGCCGCCGGTGAAGCTGCCGTGCAGGACGTCCATCGCCGAGGTGGTGGGGAGGATTTCGGCGAACCAGCGCACGGGCTCCGGGAGGTAGTCGCGCGGGAAGGTGAAGCCGCCGACCAGGCCGAGCACGATGAAGACGGTGTTCTGCGAGATGTGGGCCTCGCCCGCCGCGATCATCAGTCCGCCGAGGCCGACGGAGAGCGCGAAGACGGCCCCGATCAGCGCGAGGCCGCCGAGCAGCGCGCCGGGTACGGAGGAGACCGGCACGGTGATGCCGAGGACCGCGACGACGAGACCGAGGGCCAGGAACTCGAGGACGCTGCTGACCACCGCGAAGGCGGTGAAGCCGAGGAGGTACGGGAGGCGGCCGGCGGGGGCGATGAGCAGCGCGCCGAGGGTGCCCTGGCGCTGTTCGGTGATGAGGGCCTTGGCGGACCAGAGGATCAGCCGGACGGCGAAGTGGAAGGCGGTCGTGCCGACCACGATGTAGGCGAGGTAGGCGGTGGTGCCGCTGCCGGCGGCGAAGTCGTCGCCGACGGCGCCGCCGCCGATCGCGTGGAAGCCGAGGTAGGCCAGCGCGATGGTGAGTGCGGCGGGCAGGACGGTGCCGACGGCGTACGTCCACGGATAGGCGCGGCGGGTCATCTGCCAGGTGCGCCAGGCGGTTGCCCAGGCTATGGGCATGAAACGGATCCTCCCCCGGGTACGGAAACTCTGCGAGTGAGTTCCTCTTAGGAACTCACAGTGAGTTTCTATCGGGAACTCACTCGATGGCGCAAGATGGACCGGTCACCGAACGAGGAGGACACGCCATGGCACGAGCCGTGCCCGAACACGACGCCACCTGCGCCATCGCCCAGGCCGCGGCCGTCGTCGGCGACTGGTGGAGCCTGCTCCTCGTCCGCGAGACGGCACGGGGGCGGTACCGCTTCGACGAGCTCCAGCGCGAGCTGGACATCTCCCGCAAGGTCCTCACCGAGCGGCTGAACCACCTCGTCGACAGCGGCGTCCTCGACAAGGTCCCCTACCAGGAGGGGCCGGTGCGGTACGAGTACCGGCTCAGCGACGCCGGCCGCGCGCTGCTCCCCGTCCTGGTCTCGATGCAGGACTGGGCCGACCGCTGGCTGCTCGGTGACGGCTCGCTCACCGCCTCCGCCGACGAGCGGAGCGCCGAGGCCCACCGCGTCCACGACCTGCCCGGCACCCGGCTGCCCCGGCTCACGCTGCCCGCGCACACGGGTGCGACGCTCGACCCCGTCGACACGGGGGCCGGCGCCACCGTCCTCTTCTGCTACCCGGCGACCGGCAGGCCGGGCCCCCTGCCGGAGAACTGGCCGGACATCCCCGGCACGGCGGGATGCACCCTGGAGAACCGGCTGTTCCGGGAGGCGTACCCGCGGTTCACCGCGGCCGGGGTCGCGGTGCGCGGCATCAGCACGCAACGCCCCGACGAGCAGCGGGCGTTCGCGGAGGCCGAGGCGATCCCCTTCCCGCTCCTCTCCGACATGGACGACGGGTTCTCGGCGGCGCTGCGACTGCCGACGTTCCGCGCGGGCCAGGCCCTCCGGTTGAAGCGGGCGGTCCTGGTCCTGGACCGGGAACGGACCGTACGGCATGTGCAGTTCCCCGTCACCGACATCCCGGCGGCCGTGGAGACGGCGTGGCGAGAGGGGGCGGCGATCGCCTCGGGGTGACGGCACCGGCCCACCTCCCCGAATGGCCGCGGTCGCCTCGGGGTGCAGATCTTCTCCTCATCTTCCCTGCGAGCGGCGCAAGTTGGGTGTCGGCACCCATGCCGAAACATCCGTTCGACTGGAAGGGTGGGGGCGGTGAGGGCGGCCGCCGACCGGTCGGCGGCCCGAGGGGGGATCATGTCCGTCGTACCGCGGCAGGCTCGTCAGGAGGCCGAGGGCCGTGCGCAGCCGGTCGAGGCCGTGCCGCGGGACGGGCACATGGTCGTCTGCGGAGACGACGCCCTCGCGCACCGTATCGCCGGTGAACTGGCGGAGGTGTACCGGCAGAGCGTCGTCCTCGTCGCGCCCGCCGGGGGCGGGCCGGACGTCTCCGCACCACGCGTGCGCGTCCAGCACGCCGACCGTATCCCTCCCGACGAGGCGACCCTGGTCGAGGCGGGTGTGCGCCGGGCCCAGGCACTGGCGCTCCTCTACGAGGACGACGAGGTCAACATGCGGGCCGCGTTCCTGGCCCGTCGGCTGAACCCGCACCTCCGTCTGGTCCTCCGGATGTACAACCGCAACCTCGGCCACCGTATGGCCGAACTGCTCGACCAGGCGCGCGGAACGGATCCGGCGGAGGACGACGGCGGGCGCGACGCGACCACCATCGTGCTGTCCGACGCCGACACGGCGGCCCCCGCCCTCGCCGCCACCGCCGTCGCCGGAACCCGCAAGATCGTCCAGGCCGACGGGCTGCTCCTGCGCGCGGCCGAGCGGATCCCTACCGGTCCCGTCGGCCCCGAAGGTCCCGTCGGCGCCGAGGGACCCGCCGACGCCGGGCTCGTCACCCTCGCCCTACTGTCGTCGACGGCGAACGACCCCGCGGGCGCGGACGGCTCCGACCGCAGCGGGCGGCTCGCGCCCCGGCTCCTTCCGGACGACGCCGAGGTACGGGAGGCGGCCGGGCACGGCACCGTCGTCCTGGAGGCCATCAGCCACGAGCCGGTCCCCTCCCGCCGTCGGGAGAGCCGGGGTGCCTCACCCCGTGAACTGCTCTCGCCCCGGGTGCGGTGGGCCCTGGCCGGTGTCTTCGCCGCGATCGTCGCCCTCGCCATCGCCTCCTGGGCGACCACGGGGGACCATCCGCTGCACGCCGCGTACCTCACCCTCCTCGACCTGTTCGCGATCGGCGACCCCGCGCTCGGCGAGCCCGCCGCACGTCAGGTCCTCCAGCTCCTCGCCGGCCTGCTGGGCCTCGCGCTGCTGCCGCTGCTGATCGCCGGCGCCCTCGAAGCGCTCGGCGCCTACCGCGGCGCCGCCGCCCTCCGGCGCCCGCCGCGCGGGCTCGCCGGCCATGTCGTCCTCCTCGGCCTGGGGCGGGTCGGCACCCGCGTCCTGGTCCAGCTCCACGAGCTGGGGGTGCCCGTGGTGTGCGTGGAGGACGACCCAGACGCCCGGGGCGTCGCCCACGCCCGTACCCTGCGGGTTCCGGTGGTCCTCGGCGACGTCACCCAGGAGGGGGTCCTGGAGGCGGCCAAGACCCATCGCGCGCGTGCCCTGCTCGCCCTGACCAGTGCGGACACCACCAATCTGGAGGCCGTCCTGTACGGGCGCACCCTCAACCCCGACCTGCTCGTGGCCCTCCGGCTGTACGACGACGACTTCGCCTCCACCGTCTACCGGACCCTGCGGGCCGCCCACCCCGACGCGCTGACCCGCAGCCGGAGCGTGTCGACGCTCGCCGCCCCGGCCTTCGCCTCGGCGATGATGGGACGTCAGATCCTCGGGGCGATCGCGGTCGAGCGCCGTGTCCTGGTCTTCGCCGCGCTCGGTATCGCAGGGCAGCCGCAGTTCGAGGGCCGGACGGTCGCGGAGGCGTTCCGCCCGGGCGCGTGGCGCATCCTCGCCCTCGACACCAGCACCGCGGACGGGACGGACGTACCGGACGCGCGGGACACGCGGGACACGCCGGGGTCTCCCGCCTCCCCCGAGCCGCCCGGCCTGCTCTGGGACCTCCATCCCGGTTACGTGCTCCGCCCCGAGGACCGCGTGGTGGTCGCGGCCACCCGAGCCGGTCTCGCCGAGCTGCTCTCGTGACGACGGTCGCACCCGCCAGGAGGAAAGCCCGCAGGCCGCGCGGCGGTTCACCGCACGTACACCTGGACTTCGGACCTCCGGACGCCCCGTGGCGCCGTGCCGACACGAAGGGGCAGCACGCTCACGCAGGACCGATCACCCCCCTGCAGAGGAGAGTTGCGTGACTCGCCCCACCACCGCCCGGTCGCTCGCGCTCGTCATGACCACGGCGCTCGCGGCAGCGGCCCTCGCCGTGCCGGCCCACGCCCACCACCGCTCCTCCGGCAGCCCGCTGCCGGCCGTGACGCCCCGCGCCGAGACGCCGGTGCTGCACGACGACGACGCGGGCGGCAACGCCGACGCGGACGACCCGGCGATCTGGCGCAACGCCGCCGCCCCCGGCCGCAGCCTCGTCATCGCGACCGCCAAGGAGGGGGGCCTGCGCGTCTACGACCTGGACGCGCGACCGGTGCAGTCGATAGCCGCGCCGCCGGCCGCCGGACCGGACGACGCCCCGGGCCGCTTCAACAACGTCGACCTCGTCCACGGCCTGCGGCTCTCCACGGGCCGGGCCGACCTGGCCGTCACCAGCGACCGCGGCCACGACCGGCTGCGTTTCTACCGCATCGACCGCGACCGTACCGGCGGGCCGCTGACCGACGTCACCGACCCGGCCGCGCCTCCCGTGTTCTCCCGGGACCAGGCCGAGATCAACGACCAGCGGACCGCGTACGGTCTCGCGACCTGGACGGACCGCGCGACCGGGAAGTCCTTCGCCCTGGTCAGCCAGCGCGAGCGCACCAGCATCACGCTGCTCGAACTGCTCCCGGCCGCGGGCGGCAAGGTCACGTACCGCACGGTCCGCACCCTGGACCTGCCCTCCACGTTCCGGCTGCCCGACGGCACCTCGTGGACCCCCTGCGGGGAACCGGGCGAGCTGCCGCAGGTCGAGGGGATGGTCGTCGACCCCGCCGACGGCACCCTCTACGCCGGCCAGGAGGACATCGGCATCTGGCGTCTGCGCGCCGACCTCACCGGCACGCCGGAGCTGGTCGACACGGTCCGTGAGTACGGCGTTCCCGGGGTGTACGACGAGGAGACCGAGGAGTGCGCGCCGGGCGCCGACCCCGGCTACGGCGGCACCAGGATCTCCGCGGACGTCGAGGGCCTGACCTTGCTCACCGAGTCCGACGGCGACGGGTACCTCCTCGCCTCCAGCCAGGGTGACGACACCTTCGCCGCCTACGACCGGGAGGTCGGCGACGACAACGAGTACGAGGGCGGCTTCCGGGTCGCGGCCGCGCACAGCGCGCTCGACGGCTCCGAGGAGTGCGACGGGGCCGCCGCCCTGAACGCCCCCCTCGGCTCGAAGTTCCCGCGCGGCCTGCTCGTCGTTCAGGACGGGCATGACTCGCCCGCCGACGGCGACCGGGCCGCGACCAACTTCAAGTTCGTCGACCTCGGCACCGTCCTGGACGCCCTCGACGACTGAGCCCTTCCCGGCCGTTCGCCCGGGCCGGCCGCCGGGGCCCTTCGGCCCGGCGGCCGGCCCGGTGTCACGGGGCCGCCAGGAGCGCCGCCACCGCGTGGGCCGTGGCCGGGTGGCGCTCCGTCAGGGCCGGGGCGCGGGCGTCCGGGGCGGCCGGCGTCCAGGGGTCGCCGCCGCCCAGGAGCTCCGCCACCGCGTCGCTCGTGGCCCGGTGGGTGAACAGCAGCGCCGCACCCGCCGGACCGGTGACTTGCCCGTCCGCCGGGGCCCACGGGTCCGTGGAGCCCAGGAGCTCCGCCAGGGCGTCGCACGTCTCCGGGTGCGCCGGGAGCAACGCCGCACCGCGCGGCACGGCGGCCGGCCGGACGGGCCGCAGCTCCGGTCGGGCGCGCCACGGCGGGACCCAGGTGTCCAGGGCTGCGAGCCGGGCCGGGAAGATCCGGCCCGCCTCGCGGATGAGCAGCGGTGCCAGCTCCGCGGCGTTCGCCCGCAGGGTGGTGATGAGGGTCGGCAGCCACGGCAGCAGGACGTCGTCGGGCAGTCGCCCGAAGGCGTTCGACACGGCCTCCACCACCACGTCCGCGAGCCCCGGCACCGGTTCCAGAGCGTGCACGAAGCCGCTGAGGTAGCGCGGGTAGGTGGGCACCACGAGGGGATTGGCGAGGAGGGCGTCGCAGCGTGCGCGCAGCTCGGCGCGGGGCAGGGTGCCGAGCTGGACCTGCGCGGCCCACAGCAGCGCCGTCTTCGCCGGGTCGCCCGGGTGCGACTGCGCCACCGCCAGTTCCAGCTGCGTCCGGTCGCAGCCCAGGGACAGGGCCAGGCTCTCCATGCTGAACAGGAAGCCCAGCATCGCCGCCACCTGCCCCACGGTCGCGTCCTCGTCGCGGAACGCCGTCGGGAGCAGCGTGCAGTAGTGGGCGTACCCGGTTCTGACGAAGGACTCGATCCACGGCGGCAGCACCGGCTCGCTGGTGCGGTAGTACGCCAGGAGGCCGCGGACCCGGCGCAGCACCTCGGGTGCCCCGTCCGCGGTGCGCTCGCCCGCGAGGACGTCGAGGGCGCGGGTGCCGAGCTCGTCGGCGAGGCGCCTGCCGCCGAGGTACAGGGTGGCGTCCTCGACCGCCGCGAGCACCTCCGCCGTCGTGGCCCGCTCGCCGTACGCGGTGCGGCGCAGGCGCTGTTCGAGGACCTGCTCCAGGCTCACGCCCTCGTAGCCGAGTTCGATCAGTGCCCGCTGGTGGGTGCCGAGCGACAGGTCCCACGACTCCTGGATCGACCGCTCGCCGAGCCGCCGCTCCCCCATCACCGGGCGTGCGGCGCCGGGTGGGAGCAGGCGGCGCAGCATCCACAGGACGTCCGAGCAGGGTTTCAGCTCGGGCCGGGACGCCATGTCGAGGAGGGCTCGCCGTACGCCGCGCTGCTGGAGGTCCAGTTCGAGCGGTGCCAGCCGGTCGTGCACGTCGCGTGCGAGCGGCGGCAGGGCTTCGTAGCCGACCTGGCCGATCCGGTCGCCGCCCATCATGATCTCGACGAGCCTGCGTACGTCCCGGCGGCCGGGGACGGTGTCCTTCTCGATGCAGGTGACCGCCGCGTCCTGGAAGTCGTACGGCGTGGGCTTGGCCCGGTCCCGCATGGCGGCGAGCAGGATCGACGTCTCGAAGACGGCGATCGCGTCGGCGGTGGAGGCGAGGTAGCCGCTGCGGCGGGCGGCGCGGACGATGTCGACGGACCAGCCGAGCAGTTCGGCCTCGTCGAGGGAGTGCAGGGCGGGGGGCTGCTGGAGGAAGCCCGTGAGCCGGTCCTCCGTGGGTACGGGCGGGGGCGGCGGCGCGGCGGCCTTCGCTGCCTTCTTCGCCGGGCGCGGCTTCTTCGTGCCGGTCTGCCCCTCCAGCCGGTACGGCTCGACCCCGGTGCGCTTGAGGTTCTTCGCCCATTCCGTCGCGGCGATGGAGACGGAGCCGGGGGCGAGGCCGAACTGTGCCTCGATCGCGGTGTGGCTGGAGGGGATCAGGCCGTACTGCCAGGTCGTGGCGGTCCGCGGGGGGATGGCGAAGCCGCCGGTGCCGTGCACGCCGAACTCCTCGACGCGGCTGGTCGCGTGGAAGGCGCCGCACACGTAGAGGCAGTCCGCCGGGTCGGTGCCGGTCGCGGCCAGGTGCTCGCGCATCCGGGTCCACATGTAGCGCTCGCGGTCCTCGTCGACGCGCACCCGCTCGCCCCGCCCGGGGGCGAGTCGCCGGAAGAGGCTGCCGATGAGGAACATGACCTGGCGGTAGGTGTCGTGGTCGCTGCCGGCGAGCGGGACCTCGACGTACTGGTGCCACCACTCCGACCAGTGCCGCACCTTTCCGTGGCGCAGGAGGTGCTCCTCCAGTTCCGCGAAGCGGGGCCTGAGGTCACCGATCTCGATGCCGACGGCCTCGCCGTGCAGGGCGTCCTCGTCGGCGGCGGTCTGCTGGGCCTCGGCCTGGTCGGCCTGGTCGTGCCGGGCGTCCCACTGGAAGACGTGGTCGGAGGAGCGGTCGACGAGGACCAGTTCCACGCCGGGTGTGTCGAGGGCGTAGGCGATGGCCTGGTACTCGGCGGATGCCTCGGTGACGGGTGCGACGACGGACAGCGGGGCCCAGTCGGGCGGGAAGCCGTCGATCTCGCTGGCGAAGGCCTGTACCGCGACGGGCAGCCGGCAGTTGCGCAGCTCGGTGAGGAGCGGCGCCATGTCCTCGCACAGCTCCAGGTAGACGACCTTGGGCTGCTTCTCGCGCAGTCGGCGGGCCATGGCGAGGGCGGAGGCGGGCGAGTGGTGGCAGACGGGGAAGATCTCCAGGGGTTCGCCGACAGCGCGGTCTACGTCGTCGACCATGCCGAGGAGGATGCCTTCGAGGGCGTCCTGGCCCCCGGAGAACTCTTCGGCAGCCCGGTGGAGTTGACCTCGTAGCGCGGTGAACACGGCTCCCGGCCCGGCGGTCTCGATGGCCGCGGTCACGACAGCTTGGCGATCGCGTCGCGGCCGCCCTCCAGGAACTCGGGCCAGGAGCCGCCCTCCTCCTTGCCGCGCGGCTCGACGACGCCGTGCAGGTACTTGTTGAGGATGGCCAGGTCCTCGGGCTCGCGGCGGGCGAGCGTGCCGACCAGCGAGGCGGCGAGGGCGCGGGCGGTCAGGGTGCGCTCGCCGAAGAAGTCGCTGTGCAGGACCGCGTCCTCGAGGACGCCGATCTGCTCGGCGGTGGAGAGGGCGGACTCCAGCTTCTCGTCGTCGCTGCCGGCCGCGGCGGCGGAGGCCCGCAGGTCGGCGAAGCTCTGGAGGAGGACGTCGAGGAGGGTGGGCGGCACGTCGAGCTCGATGGCGTGCCGGCGCAGCAGTTCCTCGGTGCGGAAGCGGACGATCTCCGCCTCGCTCTTCTTGTTCGTGACGACGGGGATGCGGACGAAGTTGAACCGGCGCTTGAGCGCGGAGGACAGGTCGTTGACGCCCCGGTCGCGGCTGTTGGCGGTGGCGATGACCGAGAAGCCGGGCTGGGCGAAGACGATGTTCTCGCCGCCGGCGCTGTCGAGTTCGGGGACCGAGATGTACTTCTCGGAGAGGATCGAGATGAGCGCGTCCTGGACGTCGCTGGTGGAGCGGGTGAGTTCCTCGAAGCGGCCGATGGTGCCGGTCTCCATGGCGGTCATGATCGGCGAGGGGATCATCGACTCGCGGGACTGGCCCTTGGCGATGACCATGGACACGTTCCAGGAGTACTTGATGTGGTCCTCGGTGGTGCCGGCGGTGCCCTGGACCACCTGGGTGGAGTTGCGGCTGATCGCGGCCGAGAGGAGCTCGGCGAGCCAGCTCTTGCCGGTGCCGGGGTCTCCGATGAGGAGCAGACCGCGGTCGGAAGCGAGGGTGACGATGGAGCGCTCGACGAAGCTGCGGTCGCCGAACCACTTCTGCGACACCTCACGGTCCAGTCCGTCGGCGCGCTCGGAGCCGAGGACGAACAGGCGGACCATCTTCGGGGAGAGGCGCCAGGAGAACGGCTTGGGGTTGTCGTCGATCGACTCCAGCCAGTCGAGTTCCTCGGCGTACTTGATCTCGGCGGGAGCGCGGAGCAGGTCGGACATGCGAAGGGCCTTTCTGGGCGGTCTCGGGTCGGGGCGTCTCAGGTGAGGAAGGTCTTGAGTTCGTGCACGAGCTTGTCGATGTGGCCGGAGACCACCGGGGTGCCGAGCGCCTTGAACCGCTCCCGGAACCAGGGGTTGACCTCCTGCCGGCCGGAGCTGGTCACCGAGCCGACGGGGATGAACCGCACGCCGGACCGGTGGACCGCTTCGATGCCTTCGAACAAGGGCTGTGAGCGGTCGAACTCGTAGAAGTCGGAGATCCACACCATGACGGTGTTCTTGGGTTCGGCGATCTTCGGCCGGGCCATCGCCATCGCCACGGGTCCGTCGTTGCCGCCGCCGAGGTTGGTGCGCAGGAGCACGTCGAACGGGTCGTGCACCCAGGGGGTGAGGTCGATGGCACGGGTGTCGTACGCGATGAGGTGGACGTCGACCTTCGGGAGTCCGGCGAAGATGGAGGCGAGGATGGTGCAGTTGACCATCGAGTCGACCATGGAGCCCGACTGGTCCACGACGACGACGAGCCGCTGGGGTGTGGTCCGGCGGACGGTGTGCCGGTAGTAGAGGCGGTCGACGTAGAGCCGCTCCTCCTCCGGGCTCCAGTTGGTGAGGTTCTTCCAGATGGTGCGGTCGAGGTCCAGGTTGCGGAAGACGCGCTTGGGCGGGACCGAGCGGTCGAGCTCCCCGACGGTGGCCTTCTCCACCTGCGTGCGGAGCACCTGGGCGACCTCGTCGACGTAGCGCCGGATGAGCGACTTGGCGTTGGTGAGGGCGATGCCGGACAGGTTGCCCTTGTCGCGGAGGAGTTGCTCGATCAGGGACATGCTGGGGGTGAGCCGGGCGGCCAGGGCGGGGTCGGCGAGGACCTCGCGCAGGTGCATGCGGCGGACGAGTTCGGCCTCGACCGCGCCGAGTTCGGATCCCAGGCCGCCGGCCGTGACGGACGCTCCGGCGCCCTGGCCGCCGCGCAGGCCCCCGGGCGGGCAGCCGAGCGCACGCTCCAGCCAACCCGCGTCCGACTGCCAGCGGGCCAGTTGGCCCGCGGAGACCGTTCCCGATCCGGTGGCGAAGACGTTGAGCAGCAGCTTCGAGGCGAGCGCGGCGCGCCGTACCTCCGCCGCCCGGTCGCGCGCGCCGTCCGGGTCGGGCTCCGGCGTCATCAGGCCGTCGAACTCGCCGGCCAGCTCCGGATGCCGTTGTACGACGGAGTCGACGGACGCGCCCGGGTCGAGCAGCGCCGACGGGAGACCGATGTCCTCGACGACGGCGAGGCTCGCCGATTCGAGAGCGGCCTGCTCCTCGGGGTCGAAGAGCCGGGCGAGAAGGCGCCAGTAGAGGACCTGGCGACGGTTGTCGTCGGCGTCGGGGCCGTCCTGGGCCGTGGTGGCGGCCGCGACGGCTCCCGGACTGCTCGGCCGGGCCCGGTCGGCGGGGGGTGTGGTGTCGGTCATGCGCGCAGCAGCTTTCCTGCTCGCTCGCGCAGGACGGTGACGGAGTCCGCGGCCGCCTTCTCCGCCCGTACGCCGAGCTTGTCGGTGGTGCCTCCGGCCCACGCGCCCGCGTGGACGGCGACGGTCTTCTTCCGGACGGTCGTCTCGACGGCGAGCGGCTGGAGGACGAACTCCCCCGCGTCCCACCGGAGCAGCCCGAGGCAGGCGCCGGAGGCGGCGACGGTCTCCGGAGTGAGCGGGCCCGCGGCGGGGACGCGGTCGGTGTCGACGGCCAGCCGGTGCCCGGCGACGGTGAACACCGGCGTCCCGTCGTCCCCGCACTCCGCCGTGTACCCCTCGACGAGTACGGGGACGGCGATCCGGGCGGGGTGGCGGTCCAGCGGTGCGGTCACCGGGTCGGTGGCGGCGGCCAGGATCACCCGGGCGGTGGCGAGGGCGTCGGCCGGCTCCCCGGCGCGCGCCCGCTCGTCGTCCCATACGAGGTCGCCCTCGGCGGTGACGGGCATGGCGTCGAGTTCCATGGCGCGCCCCTCCCCCGCCGCGCCGAGCAGGGACATCCGCGGCCGGAGGAGCTGCCACAGGCCGGCGCCGACGACGGTGTCGGGCTTGGGTGCGGACACCGCCGCCCTGACGAGGCGCGGCGCCGTCCCGTCGGAGGGTTCGAGCACCGCGTGGACCTGGGCCTGCACGGCGGTCGCGTGCTCCTGTACATCCACGCCCAGGGGCAGCAGACGGCCGGTCACGGTGGACAGGGCGGGGGTACGGGCGGCGCCCGGCAGGGTCAGGAGCAGCGCGCGTGTCCACAGGTCGGCCCAGCGGCGCACCGGGACGCGTTCCAGGGTGGCGCCGGGGCAGGAGGCGGCGAGTTCGGCCGCGAAGCCGTCGAGCAGGGTCGCCTGGCGGCGCAGCCGGGTGTCCGGCAGCATCGCGGAGACCACGGGGGCGGCGCCGGCGACGAGTTCGTGGTCGATGCCCTGCCAGCCGGCGCGGGCGAGGTCGCAGAGCCAGGCGCGGGCGGCGGCGAGCACGTTCGCGCCGGGGCCGTCGGCGGCCGTGGCGTCCGCGTCGGTGGCACCGGGGTCCGGGGTGCTCCGCTCGGCGCGCGGCCGGCCGGTGACGTCGGCGACGCGGGCCGTCAGGGCGTCGTGTGCGGCGCCCATGAGGGCGGTGCGGGCGGCGGCGAGCGCGACGAGGTGGTCCTCGCCGGCGGCTCCGGCCGCGGCCTTGTCGGCCGCCTCGGCGACCAGCGAGGCGAGGGGGGTCCCGGCGACGGCGTCCGCGAGCGCCGCGAGTCCGGCGGCCTGGGCGGGTTGCGGTCGGAGCAGTCCGGCGACGAGCGCCTGGTCGAAGGCGTCGACGGCGTCGAGCGCTTCGTCGAGCCCGTCGACGGGGTCGGTGAGCAGGTCCGTACGCATCAGGCGACCGTCCTCGTCGGCGGGAACCACTGCATCTCGGGCAGCGGCGCGGTGGTCGGCTCCAGTTCGAGGTAGGCGAGGTGCCGGAGGAACCGGCTGAACACGGGGGCGGCCGCCGAGGTGTCGCCCTGTTCGGGCCGCGTCGCGGTCATCACGGAGACGAGCTTCTGCGCGTCGGGCTCGCCGTCCGGGGTGTCGGCCTTCAGGTACCGGGCGACGCGCTCGGCCCCGTACTGCAGGACGGCCTCGCCGACGAGGGCGCGGATGTGGTTGCAGAAGGTGCCGCGCGCTCCGCCGCAGGGGCGGTTGTTGTTGGTGCTGCACGCGAACGCGTACGTCGCGGCCGCGATCGAGGACACGTACACGCGTCCTGCGTCGGACCCGCTGGACACGACGCCCTGCAGTCGTCCGTCGGCCAGTTCGACGAACGGCACCTTGGCGAGCTTCCGCGGTCGCGCGGGCGGCACCACCCGCGCCGTACTCGACCTCTCCCAGACCGGCAACGTACCTCTCCCATGCACGTCGAAGGGATGCTCTCGCCGTCGTGGCGGAACGAGATCGAACTTATCCCCGCCCACTGACAACGCCTCGGAAACGCACATGCGGACGGAGCCCCGCCTCAGAACCGTGCTGGGGAAGAGGGCTTGGCGGGGTGAGTCGGGAAGCGCCGGGTGACAGGTCGCCGCTGCGGCGACGTCCCCTACGCGCCGCCCCAGGTGTCCCCGGAGTCGCCACCGCCGCCGTACGGCCACGGCTCGTCCGTCCCGAATCGGACCCACAGCCAGAAGGCACCCACGCCGAGCGCCAGCAGGCCGACGGGGATCAGGACGGCCAGAAGTATCGCCACCACCATGTCCATCTTCTCAACCAATCGTCAGGCGGACCGCCGCGCGGGATGTGCCACGGAGGCCCGCCAGGCTAGCCTTCCGGAAGGCTTACCTGTCTGCTCGGAGTCTTCCGTCAACATGACGGCCTGAAAAGGAGGTCGACACGTGCGGCCCTCACCCGTCGACCGCACCGCGACGCCCCGCTCCCCCGACGGGCGGGCCAGGAGCGAGTGTCCGGGCGAGCACCGGGGGCGGCGTTGACCTTGCTGACGAATCTCCTCTTCCTCGTCGGCGGCTTCGTAGGGCTCTTGCTCATATCCCTCCTCCCGATGCTCGTCATCGGGGCCCCCAAGGAGTGGTGCCGCACCTGCAAACACCAGAGCTACGACCACGAGGACGGCACCGGACGGTGTACGGGCGACGACTTCCCCACCGGTGAGTTCGCACCGAGCGGCACCTGCGACTGCTGGCAGTACGTGCCGAACAGAAAGCCCCGCTGAGGGGCGTCCGGAGAGACGACGGCAGGAGGCTCTCGCGGGATCGAGGCAGGGGGGTGAGTGGACGCCTCAGGAAGGGGCGGACCAGATGTCCATGGGGACGGTGGCCACACTGCGGCCGGCCGGGTCGAGGATGCGGCCCATGCGCTTGACGAAGCTCAGCGAGACGGCCTGGTCGAGCACCTTCAGGTGCGGCAGGGCGCTGGTGAGCCGGGCTTCGAGGCCGCGGATGTCGGGGAGGGAACGGAGCCAGACACTGATGAGCAGGTTCGCCGCGCCGCCGGCGAGGCCGATGCACGCCCTGATCTCGGGGACGGCGGCCAGGAGTCTGTTCAGGGTGTCGCGGTCCTCGATCTCGGCCTTGGCCCAGATCTGGGTGGAGATCGGCCAGCCGCACAGGGGCTGAGCCACTTCACAGCGCAACTCCAGGTCCTCGTTGGCGATGAGGAGCCGGAGCCGCTTGCGTACGGTGGTGATCCCGACGCCCAGTTCCTGGGCGAGGTCCGTGAGCGTGGTGCGCCCGTCGGCCCCCAGGCGCACCATGAGGAGCCGGTCCCTCTCGGTGAGCGTCTGGGGCGTCGACGGCGAGCGGGGCGGCCGCTCGGCGGTGATGCGGGCCCGCTGCCGGGGATCGAGGGAGCGCAGTCGCCAGTCGGCGGCTTGCGTGAAGACGTGGGTGCCGAGCTGGGTGCGGGTCGCGCGGATGCCGGGGAGTGCGCCCAGGCGTTCCAGCAGATACCCGGAGAACGTGGAGATCGTGGGCGTCGAGACGGTGAGCAGCAGGTCCCGACCGCCGCTCGTGTGTTCCACCGTCAGGACGTGGGGCCATCGCGCGAGGGTGTTGGCCACATCGAGCGTGTGGCCGGCCTGGCAGTCCACTTCGACGAAGGCGAGGCAGCTCTGGGAGACCTGTGCGCGCCCGGGCTGTGCCGTGACCCACGCGACGCCCGCCTCGGTCAGCCGGGACCAGCGCCGCGCCACGGTGACGGGGTCGAGGTCGAGCGCCCGCCCGATGCGGGACCAGGGCGCTCGGGGGTCGATCTGCAGCGTGTGGACCAGGCTGAGGTCGAGTTCGTCCAGGGGTGCGGATTCCTGCAAACGATCAGCCATGGAAGAAAAATCCTGCGTTTTCCGTGCGCGTGGATCTTGAGTATCCATCATCACAGGCAGCCGGCCGCACGCGTCAAGCCCCTCCCGCAGCTCAGCCGTACATCAACCCCCATCCGCAGTCCCTCCGCACGCAGCCCATCCGCGCTGTGCCTCGTCCCCCAGGAGCAACCCGTGCCCGACCAGATGTCCCCGGCCACCAGATCCACCGTCCCCGACCCCACGACCAAGAGCATCACGACCGCGGGCGCCCCTGCCCCGTCCCGGCGACGCACCGTCATCGGCACCGGTGTGGGCAACGCCCTGGAGTGGTACGACTGGAACGTCTACGCGATCTTCACCCCGTTCTTCGCTTCGCAGTTCTTCCCCTCCGCCGACCCGACCTCGGCCCTGCTGAGCACCCTGGCCATCTTCGCCGTGGGCTTCCTGATGCGCCCCCTCGGCGGGCTCCTCTTCGGTCGGCTCAGCGACCGCAAGGGGCGACGAGCGGCGATGGTCGCCTCCATCGCGCTGGCCGCCGCGGGAAGCCTGCTGATCGGGCTCGCGCCGACCTACGCCACGCTGGGCGTCGGCGCCTCCGTCCTCCTGGTGCTCGCGCGGCTCGTCCAGGGCCTGGCGCACGGCGGGGAGCTTCCCGCGGCTCAGACCTATGTGGCGGAGATGGCCCCCCGCGAACGGCGCGGCCTCTGGTCGAGCCTGATCTACGCCTCCGGCACCTGCGGCATCATGGTCGCCACCGTGCTCGGGGCGGTCCTCGCCTCCTTCCTCAGCGAGGACCAACTGCACGCGTGGGGGTGGCGGGTGCCCTTCGTGATCGGTGGTCTGCTCGGTCTGTACGCGCTCGTCATGCGGCTCCGGCTGGAGGAGACCGCCGCCTTCGAGAAGCAGGCCGACGCCTCGGGCCACGAGCCGCGTGCCTCCGTGTGGGCCGGCTTCCGGGAGAACCGGGTGGCGTGCCTTCGCGTGCTCGGCCTCACCATGGGCGGAACGGTCGTCTACTACACCTGGGCCGTCTCCGCCCCCGCCCAGGCCATCTCCCTCAAGGGCATCGAGGCCTCCTCCGCGCTGTGGGCGGGAGTCCTCGCCAACGTGGTCTTCCTCGTGACGCTGCCCCTGTTCGGTGCCCTGTCCGACCGTGTCGGCCGTAAGCCCGTCCTGTACGGCTCCTACATCGGCGGAGCCGTCCTGGCATTCCCCCTCAACTGGCTCATCCAGGACCAGGTGTGGCAGCTGGCCGTCTCGATGACGACGGCCATGCTCTTCATCTCCGCAGGTGTGGCGATCACCCCCGCGGTCTTCGCGGAGATGTTCCCCACCCGGGTGCGTACGACAGGTGTGGGCTTCCCGTACGCGATCGCCGTGGCCGTCTGCGGCGGCACCGCCCCGTACCTTCAGACGTGGCTGTCCAGCAACGGGAAGGGGGACCTCTTCCTCGGGTACACGGTGGCCCTGCTGCTCGTCGCCCTGGCCGTGATCCGCCGGATGCCCGAGACGAAGAACACCGACCTGACGTGACTGCGAGAGCGCCCAGTGCGTGGTCGGTCAGCGCCACCAGGGCACGTACGCGGTGCGGGAGATCGTGAACGCGATTTTCCACGAGAGCCGACGGTCGCTCCGGCCGGTGAATCCGGAGCGACCGCCAGGCAGGAGGCGTCAGTTGCCGCCGGACGGCAGGCCGTGTCCTCCGCGTCCCGCGTACACGGCGTCGTAGACGGGCCGTTCGACCCCGCCCGCGTCCGAGAGGACGTTCTTCACCTGCCCGTCGACGACGAACGTGGTGGATCCGCCGCCGTCCAGGTTGAGCGCGTCGACGGCGCCGAGGTCCTCCATGATCTTCGCGAGGTCGTAGATCGGGACACCCCGGCGCAGGCCCATGTCCCTGGCGGTGACGGTGACCAGCAGGGTGCGTCCGTAGCCGTCCGCGCCGATCGCGGTGCGCGGGTCGTTCGCGACGTTGTCGGCCGGTTCGGCCACGACCCTGCCGTGCCGCATCAGATCGTGGGTGCCGTTGACGACGTCGATCGACGGGTACGCGGGGTCGAGCGGCAGGTCGACGTCGTCGGTCGGGTCCGCGACGACGCCCAGGTCCGTGGCGCGCTGCGTGTACGTGAGCTTCGCGCCCACCATGGCGTGGTCCCTGAGCCACTGTGCGCCGCCCCCGGTCTGGGCGTCGTCACCGATGCCCTGGAGCACCCTGCCCCCCGGAGGGATGTCCATTCCGCCGCGCGGGGACTTCACCGCCGTCACACGGCCCGACGCGTCGACGGCGACCTCGACACCGTCGGCGTCGTCCGCCGCCACGAAGGGGGTGTGCCGGGGCTCCGGCGTCTTCTGGCCGTAGGCCGAGGTGAAGACGACGATCTCGCTGTGGTCCTGGTAGTACGGACCGCCCTTGATGACATTGCCGTACTGGTCGAGCCGTTGGACGTCGCCGTTCGCGTCGGTCTTGTACGGGAGGGCCCTGTCGCCGGCCTCCTGCGGGCAGAACACGACCCAGCCCGGGTACCGGTTGACGGCGTCGACCACGCGCGTGGCGTCGTCGGCGGTGTCCGCGGTGTTCCGGTCGGACGTGATTCCCAGCGTCGTCGTGATCTTGGTGAAGTGCGGCCGGCCGTGCTGGAGGACGACGGAGTTCTGCCCCTTCAGGCAGGCGGCGCCCTGCACGACGTCCTCCTGGACCGAGGTCACCATCGGGACCGACCGCTCCTCCGGGATGCCCTTGCCGGTCGCGTCGTCCTCGTCCTTGGTGGAGACGGAGTAGCCGCCGTTCACACCGACGTACGGCGCGTCCTTCGCGGTGGTGCCGACGGTGGCCAGCATCGCGGTGGTGGGCTCCTTCACGCTCACCCCGGCGCCCACCGTGCTGTCCAGGGATATCGCCCCCAGGTCCGGGTCGATGACCGCCACGCGGACGACGATCTCGGAGGATTCGCTGGAGTACGTGGTCCGCTCGATGCCGTCCGCCACCGTGAGGTGATGGGCCGTCAGGGTGTCCAGGACCGACTGGATGTCGTTGGTGGCGGGGTCGGCGACCGCCGCGCTCTGGGTCAGGGCCAGTGTCGCCAGGGCGACAGGAACGGCCGCGACGCGGCGCATGCGTGAGCGGCGGGCGGAGTTCGTGGCGGGGTTCATGGTCAGCACTTCCCTTCCGCGTCGGCGAGCTTGTGGGAGCTGACGGACGACTGGTACACGGCGGGCAGGGTCGTCTCCTCGCCGGGCAGGACGACGAACGCCCGGTACGCGACGCCGCCTGCCTGCCAGGTTCCGGAGTATCCGGGGTCCCGGAAGAAGCAGGCGGCCTTGTGCGAGCGGTTCGCGACGGACACCAGCTTGTCGTCCCAGGTCACGCCGTAGTCCCTGTTGCCCAGGACGCCGCCGGGAAGGACCTCGGCCTGGCTCGCCACGCCTCCCACGCCGCGCCCGCTGGGGCCCTGGAAGATGCACACCCGGCCGGCCCCGCACCGGTCGAACCCGGTCCGGCAGAGCGACTTCGACGGGGCGAACTTGTGCGAGGCCGCCGTCACCTTCGGCAGCCCGTCGGCACCCTTGGCCAGGTCGCCGCCGGCGTGCCCGGGCAACACGGCCTGGATGTCGGTCCCGCCGTACGCCGGGTCGTCGTAGAGGCACGTCCAGGAGGTGGTGTTGTTACGGAACGACAGGAAGGTCCGGTCCTTCAGGCTCTCGACCGTGCCGTAGTCGAGCACGGGCCCGTCCTGCGGCGCGAGCGAGACCATCTCGCCCTCACCGCCGGCCTGCGTGTACAGGCAGAACGTCTTCGCCGGACAGTCGGTGTACGCCGCCTGCGCCGGTCCGGCCTGCACCCACACCAGGCAGGCGGCCAGGAGAACGGCGGCCAGGCCGGCGAGCGCCAGGCGGTTGAGTGAACTCTTGATCATGTGCATGGTCGTGAACTCTAGAGAACCCACACACATCACGGGCACACCGGATCAGGCGAGTGCGTTCACCGCCTCAGACCACGGCGAGCCGGTCCACCAACAGCTCCACCCTCGACTCGGCGTCCTCGGGCAGCAGGCGGCCCGCTCGGGTCAGGGTCGCCAGGCCGTGCACAGCCGCCCAGAACACCTCGGTGAACAGCCCCGGGTGGACGCCGTCGCCGGCGACCTCGGCGAGGCTCTCGAGGAGGGCGGCGAAAGCGTCCTTCAGCGGCTCCGGGGTGTCCTCCTGCGCGAACGCCAGACCGCCGTCGAGCCGGAACATCGCGTCGTAGACCGCCGGGTTGCGTTCGGCGAAGTCCAGGTAGGCGCGGGCGAGGGCGGCGACCCGCTCGCGTGGGCCGTCCGTCGCGGAGGTCGCGGTCCGCAACGCCGCGGCCATCTCGGTGGCGCCCTCCAGGGCGACGGCGCCGATGATCTCGCGCTTGCCGCGGAAGTGGCTGTAGAGGACGGGCTGGCTGTACTCGATGCGCTCGGCGAGCCGGCGCGTGGTGACCGCGTCCCAGCCCTGCTGCTCGGCGAGTTCGCGGGCCGTCGCCACGATGAGACGTTCGCGGTCCGCCCGTTCGCGTTCCTTGCGTTCCTTTACCGACATGATTCGATCCTAGCATCGCTAGACAATCGAGCGTTAGCAGTACTAGCGTTGCCTCATCACCTAGCAACGCTAGCTCCTGGAGGGGTCGCCATGCTCAGCACACTCGGGGTCGTCACCACCGTCGTCGTCGGCCTGATGGTGGGGGTGGAGTTCTCCGTCGCCTTCATCATGAACCGGATCCTGGACGCGCTTCCCGAGGACAGTCGCCAGCTCGGCCACGCCCACGGCGGCCGAATGCTCGGCGCCCTGATGCCGTTCTGGTACATCGGCTCGCTCGTCCTCAGCGCGATCTGGGCCGTCGCCGGATGGCAGCACCCCGGCACCGGACTCGTCGTCACCGCCGCCGGACTGCTGATCCTCAGCGTGGTCATGTCGGTCCTGCTGCTCGTCCCGATCAACAACCGCAACAAGACGTGGACCCCGGAGAACCGGCCCGCCGACTGGAAGGAGCAGCTGCACCGCTGGAACCGCTACCACTACATCCGGGTCGCCGTCATCGTCGTCGCGTTCACCCTGCTGGTCGCCGCCCTCGCCTGACACCACCACTGCCCCGGCAGGCACCGGTTCGCCCCCGAGCTCCACGAAGCTCACCAAGCTGACGAAGACTCGCCTGGAGAAACAATGTCGCTGAAGAAGATCAACACCGTCCTGGCCGCCACCTTCATCCTCTTCATCCTCTGGTTCGGGACGGAGTACATCCTGAGCCCGGAAACGACGGCGCCGGGCTACGGCCTGCCGAGCTGGCCGTCCGGCGACGGCGACGGCTTCCTGGTCATCAAGGGAATCCGCGACGTCGTCCTGGCCCTGGTTCTGGGCATCCTGCTGGTGACGGGTCACCGCCGGGCGCTGGGCTGGGTGCTGCTGGTGGAAGCACTCGCCGCGTACGGCGACATGGCCAACGTGCTGGCCCACCACGGCTCGGTGGCCACCGCGCTGGGCGTCCACGGCCTGACCGCGACACTGATGGTGGTCAACGGCCTGCTGATCATGCGCGAGACCCGAAACGTCGCCGCCGCTCCGGAATGAGCAGCGGGATCGCGATGGTCTCGTGTGTGCCGTCCGGCTCCGACCGGTTTCCCGGTGCGGAGCCGGACCCGTGTCGCGTCGTCAGCGCCGCAGTGTCAGCAGGCCCGGCCGGTAGGGCCACTGGCCGTAGTCGCCGCCGGAGTCGGGGGCACGTCCCTGGTAGAGGAACTGCAGGTTGCAGGGGTCGACGGTGAAGGTCTGATCGGCGCTGGTGCGGATCAGTTCACCGTGGCTGATGTCGTTGGTCCAGGTGGCGCCGCTGTTGGCCTTGCCGGCGAAGGGGTTGCTCTCGGTCGCGGCCTGGGGTGTCCACGAGCCGTTCAGGCTGGTGGCCGTGAACGAGCGGAAGTAGCGCCCGTTCGCGCCCTTCGCCTCGACGATCATGAGGTACTGCTGCCGGCCCTGGACCTTGTAGACCTGGGGGGCCTCGAACAGGTTGGCCTCCGTGTCGCTCATGACCGTCGTGTACGACGAGCCGAAGCTGCCCGGGAAGTTCCCGATGGGCATGCTCGCCCGGTAGATCTTGCCGTTGTCACCGGCGAAGAACAGGTACATGTTCTGGTCGTCGGCGATCAGGGTCTGGTCGATCGGGCCGGTGGGGGAGCCGGTGATGCTGCCGGTGAACAGCGGCTGCGGCGCGGACCAGCCGTTGGGGTTGGCGGGGTCGTTCGACGTGCGGTAGATGAAGGGCCACTGGCCCCACTGGTAGGCGAGCACCCAGATGTTCTTCGGCGCGAAGAAGAAGAGCGTGGGCGCGACGACGGAGTTCGACATCGAGTTCTGGCCGGCCGAGGCCATGTCGGACCAGTTGGTGAAGGGGGTGAAGTTCATCGAACCCCAGCCCGCTCCCGTTCCCGCGGCGCCGTGCGTCGTCGCGTAGACGAGGTGCTTGCCGTTGTAGGGGGCGACGGTGAAGTCCTTGAGGGAGGCCCAGCCCGCCTTGGGCTGTGCCAGCGGGCCCGTCGACGACCAGCCGTACGTCGCCGGAAGGGCGCACGTGCCGGGGGTGCCGCCGCCGACCTTGACGAGCTGCCACTGCTGGTTGGTGCCGCCCCAGTCGTCGTACTGGACGATGTTCGCGGCGTCGGCCGTGGAGGCGCCCTGCACTTCGAGGGCCTTGCCGCTGTGGCGCGCGATGAGCCGCACGTGGCCGTCGGGGCTGTCGGCGAGACGCCACTGCTGGTTGGTGCCGTTCGCGTCGGCCCACTGGACGATCGCGGCGCCGTTGGCGGTGGACGCGCCCTGGACGTCCAGCACCTTGCCGGAGTGGCGGGACTTGACGCGGTAGTAGCCGCCGCCGGAGTCGACGAACTGCCACTGCTGCTGGTTCTGGTCGTTCCTGGTCCACTGGGTGATGCGGGCGCCGTCGTTGGTCGCCAGGTTGTAGACGTCGAGGGCCTTGCCGCTGTTGCGGTTGACCAGCACGTATGCGGCGTTGGGGTCGACGGTCGCCGCGGCGGCGGGCGGGGCGCCGAGGAGAGTGGCGCCGAGCAGCAAGGACGACAGGACCGCGAGTACGAGAGTCAGGACCAGGGGTGGATGGCGGAACCGCATCAGAAGAGCTCCTTCAGGGGATGGAGTGAGGTGACGGGTGGTCGGGGGCGGTATAGGTGTGAAGGCGGCCGCACATGCCGAAGACCTGGTGCTCCGGGCGCTCAAGGCGTGACACCTCGCCGTGGCGGAGGTGGGAGAGGTCTCCGGCCTTCAGCCGTTCCAGCTGACGGCCGGTCGTGAGGGCCGCGGCCATCGGGCCGTCACGCCAGCGGATCCGCCAGGCGTCCAGGAGCTCGCTCTTCAGGCGGAGGGCCGCGGTGTGGAACTCCGGGAGCCCGCCTTCGCGCAGGGCGAGGAACCCCTCCAGTGCCAGGTCGCGGCGGCGGCGCACCGCCGTGGAATGGTCGCCGGTCAGGGCGGCCGCCTTCCGGTAGGAGTGGGGGTCGGCGAGGACCGGGGCGGGGAAGGTGAAGACGGCGTCGCCCGCCTCGGGGAGTCCGCTGTTCTGCATGAGCACCACGAGGCGCAGGCCGCCGGCGTTGACGAGGCGGTGGATCGTGCCGGGGGTGAACCAGACGACGTCGCCGGGGTGCAGCGGGGTGTCGGCGAAGCCGGTGCTGGTGAGGGTCTGGACGCTTCCCGCGCCGCCGATGACGACGTACGCCTCCGAGCAGACGAGGTGCATGTGGGGTGTGCCCCCGCACAGACCGTCGGCGGTCTCCTCGTCGTACACGGTCACCCCGGAGATCCCCACGCCGCCGGGGAACGGGGTCACCACGGATGTTCCTCGACGTGGCGGGCCAGGCGCCCGGGGGTCCACGCTCCGTCGGCGACGACGATCCGGTAGCGGCGCGACAGGGTGTCGCCCGGGGCGAGCGGGAGTTCCTCGTCGAACGCCAGGGAGGGGTTCACGGCGGGGAAGGGCTCCCTGCGGACGAACCAGCGGCAGGGGGTTTCCGGATCGTCCAGGAACAGGAGCGTGGAGGAGCGGTCGACCCCGTCGTGCGTGCCGACGAAGGCCAGCCGGTCGCCCTTCTCCCCCATCGCGGGGCCGATCACGTCGCCGCCGGTGAAGTCGCGTGGGCCGCGCCAGAAGAGGCCGGAATATCCGGCGAGCTCTCTGCCCTGGGTGCCCGGGCTGCCGAACCGCAGAGTGGTGTCGTGGACGTTGGTCAGCGCGGTGGTGATCTCCAGGGTCCAGGAGTCGGGCTCGAGGTCGCGCGCGGTCAGCGTGCGGCGCTCGTCGATCCAGTGCTCCCCCGCCATCGTGTGCCAGGCGAGGTCCTCGGTGATGACGGCACGGTCGTGGTCCGTTCCGGGGGACAGGGCGAGGCTGCGCATCGTGCCGAGGTTCGGCAGGTCGACGTAGCCCTGGCCGCGCAGGTAGGTGCCGCCGCCCCAGAAGTTCTGGCCCGACACCCACGACGCCGTGAGCTGGATGCCCTTGTGCCAGCGGTGATCGTGCGGCCGGTAGCCGGTGACCACGTCGCCGGCGAGGGTGCGCACCGGATGCAGATAGGGCTTCGGTGCCTCGAAGGGGTCCATGACCGGCCGGTGCACGTAGCGGAAGAGGTCGGTGCCGCCGGCTCGGACGATCAGCGAGTCCTCGTTCTCGACCAGTTCGAACCTCATCGGAACACCCCCGGCAGCCCTCCGTTGAGCGAGCCGTAGAACGGGTCGGCCGCGTCGATCTCCCCGCGCCGGACCGGCAGTCCGGTGATCGCGGCCTTGTACAGGGCGGTGACCAGTTCCATGGTGGATCTCCCGAGGTCGGGCCGGGCCCCCGCTTCGTAGCCGTTCAGGAAGGCGTCGAGCTGGGCGGTGTGCGAGCTCGGCAGGTCGTCCGGCGGTTCCCAGGTGACGCCGGGCGACCCGGTGGTGACCGTCCAGTCCGCGTTGGAGTAGCCGTACAGATGGCGCAGCTCGACCGTGGCCTCGCTGAAGTCGAACCGCAGGTAGCTCTCCTCGCGCGGGGAGAGGACGCTGTTGACGACCGTCGCGATGGCTCCGTTCTCGAACCGGACCAGAGCCGTGGACACGTCCTCGGTCTGGACGTCGCGCTCCAGCCGGCCGGCCATCGCGCGCACCTCGGCCCAGTCGCCGAGCACCGCGAGCATCAGGTCCATCTGGTGGATGCCGTGGCCCAGCGTCGGGCCGCCGCCCTCGCTCTCCCAGGTGCCGCGCCAGGGCACGTCGTAGTACGCGTCGTCGCGGTACCACGCCGTGACGCACTGCGCGACCAGCGGGCGGCCAAGGGTTCCGGCCGCGATCCGGTCGCGCAGGTACCGGGCCCCGGAGCCGTACCGGTGCTGGAACACCGCGCCCGCGACGGCGGTCCCCTCGGCGGCACGGATCCGGTCGATCTCGGCGAGCGACAGCGCCACCGGCTTCTCGCACCACACCCACGCCCCCGACTCCAGGCAGGCCACGGCCTGGTCGGCGTGGAGGAACGGCGGCGTGCACAGGTGCACGAGGTCCGGCCGCTGCTCGCCGAGCATCGCGTGCAGGTCGGTGTAGACCGCGGGGATGCCGTGTTCCGCCGCGAACGCCTCGGCGCGCGCGGCGTCCACGTCGACGGCTGCCACGATCTCGGCCCGGTGCGCCTGGGCCCGGAGGGCGGGAACGTGGCAGATGCCCGCGATACCGCCGGTTCCGACGATGGCCGTCCTGATCATCCGCCCAGCACCGCCTTGATCGCGTGGTACGCGGGCTTGGGCCGCAGGTTCTCGTCGTAGGGCAGCGCCGCGCCCTCACCGGGGAAGACGGAGGGGATCCACGAGTACTTGTCCGTGTAGTCCCAGAGGGTGATGCCGACGCACTTCTCGACCGCCAGGCAGGCCTTGGTGTAGTCGGCGTACCAGGTGGCCTGGGTGGCGAGCTGCTCCGGGGTCGCGGGGAGGTTCATCCGGATGTCGAGCTCGGTGACCGCGACCTCCACCCCGAGGTCGGCGAAGCGCTGCATGTTCTGCTGGACGTCGGCGGGGAAGCCGTACTGGAGTGCCAGATGGCCCTGGATGCCGAAGCCCTCCACCGGGACGCCGTCGGCCTTCAGCTGCTTGATCAGGGTGTAGTAGGCGTCGCTCTTGGGGCCTATGCCGTCGACGTTGTAGTCGTTGAGGTACAGCTTGGCGTGGCGGTCGGCCTCGTGGGCCCAGCGCAGGGCGTCGGCGATGTAGCCGGGTCCGAGCTTCTTGTAGAAGAGCGACTCGCGGTAGGTGCCGTCCTCGTTGAAGGCCTCGTTGACGACGTCCCAGTGGATCACCTGGCCCTTGTAGTGCCGGACCACCTTCTGGATGTGGTTCTTGAGGATGGCGCGGAGCTCGTCGGCGGTCCAGGTGCCCTCGGTGAGCCAGGCGGGGAGCTGCTGGTGCCAGAGGAGCGTGTGGCCGCGGACCTTCATGCGGTGAGCCTTGGCGAAGGAGACGACCTCGTCGCCGGCGGTGAAGTCGAAGACGCCGCGCTCGGGCTCGGTGGCGTACCACTTCATGGCGTTGCCGGGGGTGGTCTGGCCGAACTCGCTGCCGAGGAGCTTCAGGTAGGCGGCGTCGGTGAACTCGGGGTTGTCGGTGGCGGAGCCGAAGTACTTGTGGTGCTTCTTGGCCAGTTCGGCGAGCGTCCTGGGGCGGGGGTCGGCCGCCGCGGGCGCGGCGGCGAGGCCGGCGGCGAGGCAGGCCGCGGCGGTCAGGGCGGCGAGCGTCCGCGATGCGGTGACGGTGCGGGAGGTGGGCATGGCTGACTCCTCGTGCGGTAGTCGGTTCAGTCGAGGACGATCGTGGTGAGCGCGCGCGGGGCGAGCTCGGCCGTGAGGGTCGTGCCGTGGGTGGAGACGACGTCGGCCGGGGTGATCGAGCGGGTCTCGTCGGTGACGTAGGCGTCGGGGTGCCGGTCGTGGCCGCCGCGCAGGGTGAAGTCGGCGGAGCGTTCGGTGGTCGCGGTGTTGAGGATCTCGATCACGCGGCTGCCGTCGGTGTTCCGGAAGGCCGTGATCCGGAGGGCGGGGTCGCCGTTCGTGACCGGTACGCGGACGGCGCCGGGGCGGATGAAGCGGCTGAAGGCGGCCAGCGCCCAGTACCGCTTGGACACCCGGTAGGAGTCGCCGGGGTTGGCGAGCTGGATGAGTCCCCGGGTGGCGCCGAGGGACGCGCCGGTCCAGTAGACGTAGGCGTTGGCGTTGCCGGTGGTGAAGGTGTTCTGGATGTCGGCCGCGACGGTGAGCCCGTCGTAGCCGCTGCCGTCGTCCCAGTTCTCGTTCCAGGTGGTGCCGTCCGGCGACCATTCCGACATCCACACGTGCTTGTCGGTCGGCTGGGGGACGTCGGTCGGGCCGCTGTAGCGGTGACCCGTGATGGTCCGTACGGCCTTGTCGGCCGCGGGGTCCGCCTCGATGGCCTGGGTGTAGGCGACCTGGCGGTCCCAGCCGGCGGCGTCGCAGCAGACCAGCCGGGTCGTGAGTCCGGATGCGCGGACGGTGGGCCCCAGCACCTTGAGGAAGTCGACGGCCTGCTGCGGGGTGAACCGCATCGAGGCGTAGGTCGCCGTCCAGTCGGGTTCGTTGGTGAACCCCAGGTCGGTGATCCCGACGCCTTCCTGCCGGTAGAACTTGGCGTACTGGACGAGGTAGTTCGCGTACGCCTGACGCCATTCGGGCCGCAGCCCGCCGCCGTCGTTCTCGCTTCCGTTGGTCTTCATGAAGGCCGGGGCGCTCCACGCGTCGGCGAAGAACCGCTTGACGCCGTAGGCCTTGGCCTCCTTGGCGAGCCGGACCTGGCCGCCGTCCCAGCCGTCCCAGACGTAGTCCGGTGTGCCGTCCGGGCCACCGGGGTCGACCGGAAGGATCGTCGGCATGTGGTCGTAGACCCTGTCGGTCGACGACCCGATGCCCAGACGCAGAATCGAGAGCCCCGCGCCCTGCTCCTTGCTGAACAGCAGATCGAGCACTTCGCGCTGCTTGGCCGGGCCGAGGCCCCGCGCGCCGTACAGCAGGTCGGCGCGCTGGAAGGCCATCGAGAAGCCGAAGCCGTCGATGGGCTGGAGGGCGGTGCGGAAGTCGACGGTGGGGTGTGCGAGCTCGGCCGCGGGTGGGGCGGAGTCGGCCGCGCGTGCCGCGGGTGGGGCGGGGTCGGCCACCGCTTGCGTTGTTAGCGCTAACAAAATGACGGTCGTCAGGGTGGTCAGGCGTTTCACGAGGTCTCCTCGGAGCGGAGGGAGAGCGGGGCGGGTCAGCCCTTGGTGGCGCCCGCGGTGAGGCCGCCGATCAGCTGGCGCTCGGCGACGGCGTAGAAGGCCAGGGCGGGGACCATGGCGAGCACGATGTAGGCGAGGACGAGCGCGTAGTCGGTCGAGTACTGGCCCTGGAACTGCTGGACGCCGACCGGGATCGTCTGCCATTTCGGGTCGTTGAACACGAGCAGCGGCAGGAAGAAGTTGTTCCAGCTCGCGACGATCGCAAGGACCGAGACCGTACCGAGCGCCGGTCGTGCCATCGGCAGCAGGATCTTCCAGAAGAAGCGGAACTTGCCGCAGCCGTCCATGACGGCCGCCTCCTCGACCTCGGCCGGGATGGTCCGGAAGAAGCCGCGGAGAATGATGATCGTCATGGGGAGCCCGAAGGCGGCCTGCGGGAGGATCACTCCCAGCGGGTTGTCGAGCAGGTCGAAGGTGCGCAGCAGCAGGAACAGCGGCAGGACCGCCACCGCGAACGGGAACATCAGCCCGATCGTGAAGAGCATGTAGAACAGCTCGCGGCCCCGGAAGGCGTAGCGCGCGAGGACGAACGCCGCCATGGCGGAGGCCGCCACCGTGCAGACCGTCGTGCCGATCGCGATGCCGGCGCTGTTGGCGATCTGCCGCCAGAACATTCCGTCGCCGAGGATGCCCGCGTAGTTGTTGATCTTCCAGTGCTCCGGAAGCCCGAACGGATTGGTCGTCAGCTCGCCCGTGCTCTTGAACCCGGAGATCACCGCGTAGATCAGCGGTACGACGACGAAGGCTCCGATCAGCCAGACCACGGCGTGCAGCGACAGGCCGCGTGCGGCCCTGCGGGCGTTCATCGGCCACCTCCCGTGGTGACGGCCCCGCTCAGGTCACGGCGGAGCACGTACCGCTGGTAGAGGAGGGAGAAGACCAGGCTGATCATGAACAGTACGACGCTGATCGCGCTGGCGTAGCCGACCTGGTAGCGCTTGAACCCGAACTGGAACATCGAGATCGCCATCGTCTCGGAGGAGTGGTTGGGGCCGCCCGTGGTCATGACCCAGACGAGGTCGAAGAGCTGGATGGCCCCGATGACCGAAAGGAAGACGCTGATCCGGATCGTCGGGCCGAGCAGCGGCAGCGTCACGTACCGGAAGCGCTGCCAGGCGCCGGCGCCGTCGATGGAGGCGGCGTCGAGGACCTCGCGCGGGATGCCTTGCAGCCCGGCGAGGAAGAGCATCATGTGGAAGCCGAAGTACTTCCAGGTCATGACCACGAAGAGGGTCGGCATGACCGTCGAGGGGTCGGCGAGCCACTTGCCCTGGAGTCCCTCCAGGCCGAGGGCGCCGGCGAGATGGTCGGCCATGCCGTCGCCGGGAAGGAAGATCATGGTGAAGAGGACCGCCGTGACCACCTCGGAGAGGATGTACGGCGCGAAGAAGAGCATCCGGTAGACGGCCCGGCCGCGCAGCTTCTGGTTGAGCAGGACCGCGGTGAACAGCGCGAAGGGCAACTGCACCGTGACCGACAGGATGATCAGGTAGAGCCCGCGCCCCATGTCGCCGACGAAGACCTGGTCGGCGAAGAGCCTGGCGTAGTTGTCGAGGCCGACGAAGTCGACCATGGGACCGACCCCGCCCCACTTGAAGAAGCTGGTGTGGACGGCGACGACGATCGGGGCGAGGACGAAGACGAGGAAGAGGAGCAGAGCCGGGACGAGGAACCAGGCGATCGACGCCCAACTGGCCAGTCCGCGCAGGAGCGACCGAGCCGGGGCGGGCGGGCGTACCGGTGCGGCGCCCTGGGTCCGCTCGCCGGCCGGGTCCTCGGCCGGGCCCTTGCCCGGGTCCTTGGTCGGGGTAGCCACGGACTTAGGCACCCTTCGCAGCCTCGGTGATCGACCGGGTGACCTGCTCGGGCGTCTTCTTGCCCGCGATGAGGTCGGCGACGCTGTCGTTGACCTCCTGGCCGACCGCCGGCGGATAGGCCTGGTCGAGGAAGAGCTGGAAGCCCGTCGCCTTGGCCAGGCTGCCGGCCACCACCTTCTTGTTGGCGTCGGTGAGCTGGCTCTCCGCGCCCTTGACCACCGGCAGGTAGCCGTTGGAGGCAAGCAGCTTGGACTGGTTCTCCAGGACGAAGAACTTCAGGAAGTCCAGTGCCTCCTTCGGGGCGCCCTTGCGCAACGCGAAGCCTCCGCCGCCGCCGAACACCTCGCCGGCCTTGCCGACTCCGCCGTCGACGGTCGGGAAGGGGAAGAAGCCGAGGTCCGCTCCGAGGTCGGCAGCCGCGTCCTTCTGCACCGACGGCGCCCACTGCCCCATCAGCTCCATGGCGGCCTTGCCGTGGCCCATGGTCGCGGCCTGACCGCCCGGGGTGGCGTAGCCGGCGCCGAGGAAGGCCTCCTGGAACGGCTGGAGGTCGACCAGCTCCTTGAGGTGGGCACCGGCCTGGACGAAGCCGGGGCCGGTGAAGTCCTTTCCGTCCGCGGCCTGTTGCAGGGCGGGGAGGCCGGCGACGCGCATCGCGAGGTAGGCCCAGTAGTAGTGGCCCGGCCACTTCTCCTTGCCCGCGAGGGCGATCGGGGTGACGCCGGCCGCCTTGAGCTTCCTGACGACGTCGAGGAACTCGGCCCAGGTGGCCGGCGGCGCGGTGACCCCGGCCTTGGCGAAGAGCTTCTTGTTGTACCAGAAGCCGACCATGCCGATGTCGTACGGGACTCCGTAGGTCCGGCCGTCGATCTGATAGGCCTGCAGCGACACCGGCGTGAGCTCGGACGACCAGCCGAGCGCGTCGGTGAGGTCCTCGACGAGACCCGCGTCGACCTGCTGCCGCAGCACGCCGCCGCCCCACGTCTGGAAGACGTCGGGGAGCTTGCCGGACGAAGTGGTGGCGGTCAGCTTGGACTTGAACGCCTCGTTCTCCAACGAGGTCGTCTTGATCATGATGTTCGGGTGAGCGGACATGAACGCCGAGGCGATCTGCGGGAAGAGTGACTTGCCCGGTTCCGTCGTGGCGATGTTCCACCAGTCGAACGCCACCTTGCCGTCGGCCGCCCGCCCGCTGCCGGAACCGCCGCCACCGCAGGCCGCGGTCAGCGAGACGGACAGTGCGGTCAGGCCCGAGAGCGCAAGGAAGCTTCGTCGGCTCGGGGGGATGCTGGCCATGGGACCTCCGGGGGTGGGGAATGCCGATTCGAGCCCGAAAACTTTTCGTAAAACTCTCGAATTCCGTGACGCCACAAACTAGGAACGCGTGGCTTCCCGGTCAAGACTTCTCACCGAACTCTCGCGAGCCAGCAGCGTGTTACAGGGTTGACAAGCCCGTCACACGGATCCGAAACTCTTCGAAACGTTTGCGGTATTGGTCGCCGACCGATGGCGTCCGCGCAGAGGAGAGAAGTTGAACGAGCAGCGTCCGACCCTGGCCGTCATCGCCGCGGAGGCAGGCGTCTCCCAGGCCACCGTGTCCAAGGTCATCAACGGCCGCTCCGATGTCGCGCCGTCGACGCGCGAGCGGATCGAGACCCTGCTGCGATCCCACAACTACCTCTCCCCGGGACGCCAGGCCAGGGCCCGCAGGTCGGGTCTCGTCGACCTCATCCTCGGCGGCCTGGACAGCGCCTGGGCGGTGGAGATCCTGCGCGGCGTCGAGGCCGAGTGCGCCCAGCGGAGCGTCGGCACCGTCGTGTCGCTCGTCCCGCCGGGCGAGGCCACACCGTCGAGCTGGGCCGCGCTGCCGGTCCTGCACCACAGCGACGGCGTCATCCTCGTCACCTCCTCGGTCACCCAGGCCCAACGCGCCACGGTCGAACGGGCCGGAGTGGCGCTGGTCGTCATCGACCCGATCGACCTGCCGGACAACGGCGTCCCGAGCATCGGCGCGACCAACTGGGCCGGCGGCCTCGCCGCCACCGAGCACCTGCTGGAGCTGGGGCACCGCCGGATCGCCGCGATCGGCGGGCGCAAGGAGATGCTGTGCAGCCAAGCCCGCATCGACGGGTACCGGGCAGCGCTTGAGCGCGCCGGGGTCGAGGTCGACCGCGACCTGATCCGGTTCGGCGACTTCCAGCACGAGGGCGGGTTCCGGCGCGCCCAGGAACTGCTCGCTCTCCCCGCCCCGCCGACGGCCGTCTTCGCCGGCAGCGACCAGCAGGCGATGGGCGTCTACGAGGCCGCGCGGCAGGCCGGGTTGAGCGTCCCGGAGGACCTCAGCGTGGTCGGCTTCGACGACCTCCCGATGTGCGACTGGCTGTCGCCGCCGCTGACGACGGTTCGTCAGCCGCTGGAGGAGATGGGCCGGCTCGCCGCCCGCACCCTGTTCCACCTCCTGGAGGGCCAGCCCCTGGTCAGCCACCGGATGGAGCTCGCGACCGAGCTCAAGGTCCGGCTCTCCACCGCCCCGCCCCGTTCCTAGGAGAACCCCTTGACCGAGCCCTGGCGTGACCCCCTCCTGCCCGCGCCCGAGCGCGTCGCCGATCTGCTGGAACGGATGACGGTGGAGGAGAAGGCCGGGCAGCTCGCCGGCTTCTGGGCACTGCCCTCGAATCCGGGAGCGCCCGTCGCGCCGATGGAGGACGATTCCGGCGAGTCCGCTCCCGGCTTCGACGACGTCATCGCCCACGGCCTCGGGCAGCTCACCCGCGTGTACGGTACCGGTCCGATCACCGCCGAAGCCGGGATGGAGCGACTCGCCGCGCTCCAGCGGCAGGTCATGGGAGCAGGCCGGTTCGGGATCCCGGCCGTCGCTCACGAGGAGTGCCTGACCGGGTTCATGACGTTCGGAGCGACGGTCTTCCCCGGGCCGCTCGCCTGGGGTGCGTCCTTCGACCCGGAACTCGTACGCCGGATGGCCGCCACCATCGGCGCGGGCATGAGGCGGGTCGGCATCCACCAGGGACTGGCTCCGGTGCTCGACGTGGTCAGGGACTACCGGTGGGGCAGGACCGAGGAGTGCGTCGCCGAGGATCCCTACCTCGTCGGAGCGATCGGCACCGCCTATGTGCAGGGCCTGGAAGGCGCCGGGATCGTGTCGACGCTCAAGCACTTCGCCGGGTACTCGGCCTCGCGCGGCGGCCGGAACATGGCCCCCGTCCCCTCGGGGCCGCGCGAGTTCGCCGACGTGCTGGTCGAGCCGTTCGTACGGGCACTGCGCGAGGGCGGCGCCCGGTCGGTGATGAACAGCTACACCGACGTGGACGGTGTCCCGGTGGCCGCCGACGAGCGGCTGCTGACCGAACTGCTCCGAGGCGAGCTCGGTTTCGGCGGTGTGGTCGTCGCCGACTACTACGCCGTCTCCTTCCTGGAGACCCGGCACGGCGTCACCGGCTCGCGCGGTGCGGCCGGCGCGCTGGCGCTCACCGCGGGGATCGACGTCGAACTGCCCACGGCCCGCTGCTACGGCGAGCCGCTGACCGCACTCGTACGGGCAGGAGCCGTACCGGAGGAGCTGATCGACCGGGCCGCGGAACGGGTACTGCTGCAGAAGGCCGAACTCGGCCTGCTCGACCCGGACTGGGAGCCCGTCAAGCCCGAGCCGGTCGACCTGGACCCGCCGGAGAACCGGGAGCTGGCCAGGCTCCTGGCCGAGCGGTCCACCGTGCTGCTCGCCAACGACGGCATCCTGCCGCTGCGGCCGTGCCGGGTCGCGATCACCGGGCCGTACGCCGACGACCCCCACTCCTTCCTCGGCTGCTACTCCTTCCCCAACCACGTCGCCCTGCCCGGCGACCCCGGGGTGGAAGTACCGACGCTCGGCGAGGCGCTGACCACCGCCGGGTTCACGGTCACCGCGGACGAACCGGATGTGAACGTGCTGATCCTCGGGGACCGGGCGGGCATGTTCGGCCGGGGCACCTCGGGAGAGGGGTGCGACGCCGAGACCCTCGACCTGCCCGGCGACCAGTCCGCGCTGGCCTCCGCCGTCCTGGACTCCGGGGTGCCGACCGTCCTGGTTCTCGTCTCCGGACGGCCCTACGCGCTCGGCGCACTGGCGGAGCGCGCGGCGGCCGTCGTGCAGGCCTTCTTCCCCGGCGAGGAGGGCGGGACGGCACTCGCCCGGATCATCAGCGGCGCCGCGGAACCGTCCGGGCGGCTGCCCGTCTCCATCCCCCGCCATCCCGGCGGCCAGCCCGGCACCTACCTGCACTCACGGCTCGGTGGGCGCACCGACTGGAGCTCGGTGGACCCGACCCCGCTGTTCCCCTTCGGACACGGGCTGAGCTGGACGAACTTCACCTGCTCGGACCTCTCGGTGGACCCCGGCGCCGCGACGGACGGGGTCGTCTCCGTCTCGGTCACCGTGCGCAACGTCGGAGAGGCTCCCGGGACGGAGGTGGTGCAGCTGTACCTCTCCGATCCCGAGGCGTCCGTGGTCCGGCCGGAGCGGTGGCTCGCCGGGTTCGGCAGGGTCGAGCTGGAGCCGGGCGAGGCCGCCCGGATCACCTTCTCCGTCCATGCCGACCGGACCTCCTTCACCGGGATCGACCTGCGCAGACGGGTGGAGCCCGGCGAGATCGGCGTGGCCGTCGGACGGTCCAGCGGCGACCTTCCGCTCCGGGGCTCCTTCACTCTGAGCGGCCCCGTACGTCATCCGGGGGCCGACCGGGTGCTGTCCGTGCCGGTCGAGATCGTCCCCCTGCCGTGACCGGATGGTTCGGCGATCCCGTACTCCCGGGATTCCGGCCCGACCCGTCCGTCTGCCGCGTGGGGGCGGACTACTACCTGGTGACATCCAGCTTCGAATGGTTCCCGGGCCTTCCCGTGTTCCACAGCCGCGATCTGGTGAACTGGCGGCGCCTCGGCTCCGCGCTCGACCGGGTGTCGCAGCTCGACCTCGACGGGTGCGGGCCCTCGCGGGGGCTGTTCGCGCCGACGATCCGGCACCATGACGGCGTCTTCCATCTCGTGTGCACGCTGATGGACGGCCCCGGCCACTTCGTCGTCACGGCGACGGATCCGGCGGGGCCGTGGTCGGAGCCGTACTGGCTGGACGGCGAGGGCTTCGATCCGTCCCTGTTCTTCGACGACGGGCCGCACGGCGGTGACGGCCGGGCCTGGTTCACCGCCGCACGGGTACGGGACGAGGCCGCCGGCCGCACCGAGATCTGGATGCGCGAGTACCTGCCCGACGAACACCGCCTCACCGGGCCCGAGTACGTCCTGTGGTCGGGGAGCCATCCGGACGCGCGGTGGCCCGAGGCTCCGCACCTCTACCGGATCGGCGGCTCGTATCTTCTGCTCACCGCCGAGGGCGGAACCGACGTGGACCACAGTGTGGTGGCCGCCCGCGCCGACCGCGTGACCGGCCCCTACCACGGCGTCCCCGGCAATCCGGTGCTCGCGCCCTCCACGGGTCCGGTCACCTGCACCGGGCACGCCGACCTCGTCCAGACCCCGGGTGGGGAGTGGCGGGCCGTCCTCCTGGGCGTCCGGCCAGGCTCCGCCATCGGCCGCGAGACGTTCCTCGCCCACATCGCCTGGGACGACGGCCGGCCGGTCTTCACTCCCGTCGCCCACACCGGTCGTGGCAGCCCTCTGCGCGACGACTTCGCCGGCCTCTCCGCAGACTGGAGTACCCTGCGCACGCCCCGCGAGCGGTTCTGGACCACCGGCGACGGGCTCCGTCTCCGGCTCCGCCCCGAACGCCTCGGCGAGCGCACCACGCCGTCCCTGGTGGCCCGCCCCCAGGAGCAGCCCGACTGCGACGTCTCCACCGAGCTGCGCTTCACCCCAGCGGCCCCCGGCGAGGAGGCGGGCCTCGCCGGGGTCCTCGACGACGATGCCCACCTCCTCTTCCTGCGCACCCCGGAAGGGCTCAGCCTCCGGCGCGGGACCGAGGTCCTGGCCGGCGCGCCCGTCCCTGCGGGCCCCGTCCGCCTCGGAATCCGTATCCGCGGCTTCGGCCACACATTCGTCTTCGCTGCACCTGAGGGCGCCTGGCAGGAACTGGCCACCATCGAAGCGACGTTTCTCGCCCCGCTGTTCACCGGCGTGCATATCGGCCTCTACGCGACATCCAACGGTGACCCATCGGCCAACGAGGCCCACTTCACGGAGTTCGCCCTCGCCTATCCGAATGCGTCCGCGCCGGGCCGGACTTCCTGACCCTTCACCTCGACGCTCGACGATCTCCGCAGATCAACGGGGGTCCGCGTCGAAAGAATTTCGACGCGACCGGACCTTCGAAAGCGATTCGAAACTCTTGACATGTTTCTGTCGAGTTTCCACACTGATTCCCGAGGCGGCGTCTTCCGGTTTCGGTAGCCCTGATGGTGCGAGCACGTTTTGTCAATCGACAAGGACGTCACCGACGTGAATTCGTTCTACCGCCCTCACTTCCTTCCGCGATTTCCGTCCTGGAGGTTCCTTCATGCGCTCACGCGCAATTCCCCGATCCGCCGTCCGCCGGAAAACAGGCGGCGTCTACGCGGCGCTGCTCGCCGGCGCCCTCGGTGCCGCCACCGTGCTGGTGACGCCACCGGCCTCGCACGCCGCCGAGAGCACGCTCGGCGCCGCGGCGAAGCAGAGCGGCAGGTACTTCGGCACCGCCATCGCCTCGGGCCGGCTCAACGACTCGGTGTACACGACGATCGCAGCCCGCGAGTTCGACTCGGTGACGGCCGAGAACGAGATGAAGATCGACGCCACCGAACCCCAGCAGGGCCGGTTCGACTTCGCCGCCGCCGACCGCGTCTACAACTGGGCGGTGCAGAACGGCAAACAGGTACGCGGCCACACCCTCGCCTGGCACTCCCAGCAGCCCGGCTGGATGCAGAGTCTCAGCGGGAGCGCGCTGCGCACGGCGATGAACAACCACATCAACGGCGTCATGGCCCACTACAAGGGCAAGATCGGCCAGTGGGACGTCGTCAACGAGGCGTTCGCGGACGGGAGTTCGGGAGCCCGCCGCGACTCCAACCTCCAGCGCACCGGCAACGACTGGATCGAGGTCGCCTTCCGTACCGCCCGCGCCGCCGACCCGGCCGCCAAGCTCTGCTACAACGACTACAACGTGGAGAACTGGACCTGGGCCAAGACCCAGGCCATGTACGCCATGGTCAAGGACTTCAAGCAGCGCGGCGTGCCGATCGACTGCGTGGGCTTCCAGGCCCACTTCAACAACGACAGCCCCTACCACAGCAACTTCCGCACCACCCTCCAGAGTTTCGCCGCCCTCGGCGTCGACGTGGCCGTCACCGAACTCGACATCCAGGGCGCCTCCCCCACGACCTACGCCAACGTGACCAACGACTGCCTGGCGGTCCCGCGCTGCCTCGGCATCACCGTGTGGGGCGTGCGCGACACCGACTCGTGGCGCGCGGAGCACACGCCGTTGCTGTTCAACGGCGACGGCAGCAAGAAGCCCGCGTACGCCTCCGTACTCAACGCGCTCAACGCCGCCTCCACGACCCCCACTCCGACTCCCACCCCCACGCCGCCCCCCTCCCCCGGCGCCGGGCCGATCAAGGGAGTCGCCTCGGGCCGCTGCGTGGACGTGCCCGGAGCCGGCACGGCCGACGGCACCCAGGTCCAGCTGTGGGACTGCAACAACCGCACCAACCAGCAGTGGACCCACACCGCCGCCGGTGAGCTGAGGGTCTACGGCGACAAGTGTTTGGACGCCGCGGGAACCGGCAACGGCGCCAAGGTCCAGATCTACAGCTGCTGGGGAGGCGACAACCAGAAGTGGCGCCTGAACTCCGACGGATCCATCGTCGGCGTCCAGTCCGGCCTCTGCCTCGACGCCGCCGCCAACGGCACCGCCAACGGCACCCTCGTCCAGCTCTACACCTGCTGGAACGGCACCAACCAGCGCTGGACCCGCAGCTGACGTCGCATCGCCCGTGGAGGGGAGCCAGGACGATCCTGGCTCCCCTTCGGCGCGTCAGACGGAGGCGGGGTTGCCGTAGTAGGCGTCCGGGCCGTGCTTGCGGGTGAAGTGGCGGTCCAGGAGGTGCTGCGGGGGTTCCACCGTGCCCAGGGCGATGGTGTGGAGCGCCATCTCGGCCACCGCCTCGCAGATGATCGCGTGTTCCAGGGAGGTGGTGGCGTCCACGCCCCAGGTGAACGGGCCGTGGTGGACGACCAGGGCGCCGGGGACTTCCCTGGCGCGGGTGTCGTCGCGTCCCAGCAGGTCCACGATGACCTGGCCGGTGTTGTACTCGTAGTCCGTGGCGCACTGCTCGGGGGTGAGGGCCGCGGTGACGGGGACGGGGCCGTTGAAGGTGTCCGCGTGCGTCGTGCCGAGGACCGGTATCGGGCGCCGGGCCTGGGCGAAGGCCACGGCGTGGGTGGAGTGCGTGTGGGTCACCCCTCCGATGGACGGGAAGGCCAGGTAGAGACTGCGGTGCGTCTCCGTGTCGGTGGACGGGCGCAGGTGGCCGTCGACGACGCTCCCGTCGGCCAGGGAGACGACGACGAGGTCCTCCTCCCTCAGGACGTCGTAGTCCACACCGGACGGCTTGATGACGAAGACGCCGGCCTCTCGGTCCACCCCGCTCACGTTGCCCCAGGTGAGGGTGGCGAGCCCGGCTCGGGGGATGCGGAGGTTGGCCTCCAGTACCTCCCGGCGCAGTTCCTCGGAAACGGTCGTGCTCACGGGGGACTCCGTCCTGGTGGGGGTGGCGGCGGGGGTGTTCACAGGCTCTGGGCCAGACGGTGGTACGCCTGGTTCCAGCGCAGCTCGCGGGTGAAGCGCCGGACGGTGGTGTCCTCGTCGATGACGGCGAGTTCGGTCCGCAGCATCTCGGCGAGGTCGTCGAGCTCCTCCCCGCCGAGGGCGGTGGTCAGGACCGTGTGGTGCGGTGCTCCGGCCGTCAGCCAGGCCTCGGTGGAGGTACGGAGGTCGGGGCGGGGCCGCCAGACGGCGCGGGCGACGGGGAGCCGGGGAAGCGGCTCGGGCGGGGCGACGACGTCGATGTGGTTGGCGACGAGGCGGAACCGGTCGCCCATGTCGGCGAGACCGACGACGACGGCCGCCCCGGGGTCCGCGTCGAAGACGAGGCGGACCGGGTCCTCGCGTCCGCCGATGCCCAGCGGGTGGATCTCGCAGGTGGGGGTGGCCGTCGTGAGGGAGGGGCAGACCTCCAGCATGTGGGCGCCGAGGATGAGCTCCTGGCCGGGCGTCAGGTCGTAGGTGTAGTCCTCCATGAAGGAGGTGCCGCCGGGCAGCCCGTGGCCCATCGCCTTGAGCGTGCGCAGCAGGGTGGAGGTCTTCCAGTCCCCTTCGCCGCCGAAGCCGTAGCCGTCCGCCATCAGGCGCTGCACGGCGAGGCCGGGCAGCTGGCGCAGGCCGCCGAGGTCCTCGAAGTTGGTGGTGAAGGCGCGGAACCCGCCTTCCGTGAGGAAGGTGCGCAGGCCGGCTTCGATGCGGGCGGCGTAGCGCAGGGAGTCGTGGCGCTCGCCGCCGGGCCGCAGCTCGGGCGCGAGGGCGTAGAGGTCCTCGTACTCCTTGACGAGGGCGGTGACGGTGTCGTCGGGGGTGGCGTCGACGGCGGCGACGAGGTCGTTGACGCCGTAGGTGTTGACCGAGACCCCGAACCGCAGTTGTGCCTCGACCTTGTCGCCTTCGGTGACGGCGACGTCGCGCATGTTGTCGCCGAACCGGGCGAGTCTGAGGGTGGTGAGTTCGGCGCGGCCGACGGCGGCGCGGGCCCATCCGGCGATGCGGTCGACGACCTCGGGGTGGGAGACATGGCCGGCCACGGTCTTGCGCGGGACACCGAGACGGGTCTGTACGAAGCCGAACTCGCGGTCGCCGTGGGCGGCCTGGTTCAGGTTCATGAAGTCCATGTCGATGGTGGACCAGGGCAGCCGGCTGTTGGACTGGGTGTGCAGGTGCAGCAGGGGCTTGCTCAGGGCGTCGAGGCCGGCGATCCACATCTTGGCCGGGGAGAAGGTGTGCATCCAGGCGATCAGGCCGATGCAGCGGTCGTCGGCGTTGGCCTCCAGGCAGATCGCCCGGATGGCGGCCGCGTCGGTGAGGACCGGCTTCCACACGAGGCGGACGGTCATCTGGGGCTGGTCGGCGAGGGTGTCGCGGATGGCGCGGGACTGCTCGGCGACCTGGGCGAGGGTGTCGTCGCCGTAGAGGGCCTGGCTGCCGGTGAGGAACCAGATCTCGCGGTCGGGCTGGGCGAGCGTCATGTCGGGTGTGCTCCTCGGAGGTGCGGGGTCGGAGGGGTCGGGCCCATGGAGGCGGAGGGGCGGCGGAGGCCCGGTCAATCGGTGGTGGTGGCGCGTGCGGTGTTGCGGATCCGTCGCAGGCGGTGCAGCAGGAGGTCCGGGCCGGTGCCGAAGTGCTCGTGGAGGGTGCGGTACTCGCCGAAGAGCGCGTCGTAGACGTCCGCTCGCGAAGGGTCGGGCAGGTACGCGTGGCGCTGGACGCTTCCCATGGCGGAGGCGGCGGAGCGGACGTCCACGTAGGCGCCCGCGGCGACGGCGGCGTGGATGGCCGAGCCGAGCGCCGGCCCCTGTTCGGAGGTGCCGAGGGAGACGGGGCGGCGGAGCACGTCGGCGTAGATCTGCATGAGCAGCGCGTTCTTCTTCAGGCCTCCGGTGACGATGAACTCCTCGACGGGGATGCCGCCGTCCTCGAAGGTCTCGACGATCAACCGGGTGCCGTACGCGGTGGATTCGAGCAGGGCCCGGTAGACGTCCTCGGGGCGGGTGTCGAGGGTGAGGCCCGCGATGACTCCGGAGAGGTGGTGGTCGACCAGGGGGGAACGGTTGCCGTTCATCCAGTCCAGGGCGATGAGGCCGTGCGCGCCGACCGGCTGGTCGGCGGCCATGCGGCTCAGGAGCCGGTGGATGTCCTCGCCCGATGCCTCCGCCTCGGCGCGGTAGTGGTCCGGGACGCCCTGGCGGAGCCACCAGGCGAAGATGTCGCCGACCGCGCTCTGGCCGGCCTCGTAACCGTAGGCGCCCTCGACGATGCCCCCGTCGACGACCCCGCAGATGCCGGGGACTTCGGCGAGGGTCGCCGCGTTGAGGACGTGGCAGGTGGAGGTGCCCATGATGGCGAGCATGCGGCCGTTCTCGACGGCGCCCGCCGCGGGCGCGGCCACGTGGGCGTCGACGTTGCCGACGGCGACGGCGATGCCCTCGGGGAGGCCGGTCCACCGAGCGGCCCTGCCGCTCAGTCCGCCGGCGCGGGAGCCCAGGGGGGACAGCGGGTGCTCCAGGCGCGTGGCGGGGAAGTCGGCGAAGTCCGGGTGGAGCCGTGCGAGGAAGGCCGGTGAGGGGTAGGCGCCGTCCTGGTGGATGCCCTTGTAGCCGGCGGTGCAGGTGTTGCGGGACTCGGTGCCGGTCAGCTGCCAGACGATCCAGTCGGCCGCCTCGATCCAGCGGGCGCAGGCGGCGTAGACGGCCGGGTCCTCTTCGAGGACCTGGAGGGCCTTGGCGTACTGCCACTCGGAGGAGATCTTGCCGCCGTACCGTGCGATCCACTTCTCACCGTGGGCGTGGGCGAGGGCGTTGATGCGGTCGGCCTGCTCCTGGGCCGCGTGGTGCTTCCACAGCTTGGGCCAGGCGTGCGGGCGGTCGGCCCACTCGGGCGCCAGGGCGAGCGGGGTGCCGTCCGGGGTGGTCGGCAGGACCGTACAGGCGGTGAAGTCGGTGGCGATGCCGATGACGCGGGCCGGGTCGACCCCCGCGTCGGCGAGCGCCGCGGGTACGGCGGTACGGAGGACGTCGCGCCAGTCCTCGGGGTGCTGGAGGGCCCAGTCGGGCGGCAGTGGGGCGCCGGTGGAGGGGAGTCGCTCCTCGATGACCGCGTGGCGGTACTCGAGGACCGACGACCCGAGTTCGGCGCCGTCCCGGACCCGGACCACGACGGCGCGCCCGGAGAGGGTGCCGAAGTCGACTCCGATGGTGCATGCCTCGGGGTGGTGACGGGCTGCGGGGTCGGCAGGGGCATGTGTGGTCACGATGCGGTCTCTCTCGTCATGGGCGGGGTCGGAGAAGCATCCTGATTGTTAACGCTCACAATTACGTTGGACAAGGGGTGGTCGCCTTTCCGTCCCACATTCGACGGGAAATGAGGCCTCAGAAGTGAGCGCTCACTTGCACCCGAGACGGCCGCCGCGAGGTCGCGGTGGCGGCGGTCACGAGGTCGCGCTGGCGGTGGTCACGAGGTCGCGGTGGCGGCGGCGGGAGCCGCCCGCCCCGTCAGCTCTCGTGCGACGGGCGCGAGCTCGCCCGCATGATGAGCTGCGGTTCCACCAGGAGGTGCTCGGCCTTCCGGGCGCGGCCCTCGATGTGGTCCACCAGAAGCCCGATGCTCCGGCGCCCGATGGCGGCGAAGTCCTGGCGGACCGTCGTCAGGGGCGGCGGGAAGTACTCGGCCTCCGGGATGTCGTCGAAGCCGGCGACGGCCACCTGCGCGGGGGTGCGGATCCCGCCCTCGCGCAGCGCCCGCAGGACGCCCAGCGCCATCTGGTCGTTGGCGACGAAGACGGCCGTGACCGGTGTCGCCCCGCGGCGGGCCAGGACGAGTCCCGCGAGCTCCTGTCCCGCCCGGTACCCGGACAGCGGGCTCCAGTCCCCCGTCAGTACGCGGGGAGGCTTGATGTCGTTCTCCTCCAGGACGGCGCGCCAGCCCGCGGTACGGGCCTCGCTCTCCAGCCAGTCCTCGGGTCCCGCCACGTGCCAGACGGTGCTGTGTCCGGCGGCGAGCAGGTGCTCCGTGACCATGCGGGCGCCGAGCTCCTGGTCGAGGGAGACGCCGGGCAGGTCGAGCTGATGCCCTCCCTCCACGGTGACCACGGGGAAGGGCGCGTCCAGCTCGGCGAGCGCCTGCACGTGCGAGCGCTGCGGGGTGATGGCGACGACACCCTCCACACCCCAGGCCGCGAGGTGGTCGATGGCGTCCTTGAGCCCCTGGCCCCCGCCCGAGCGCAGGTTGACGGTCGAGACGAGGTAGCCCTCCTCCCGGGCCGCCTCCTCCAGGCCGGTGAGGGTGCTGGCGGGGCCGTACAGGGCGGTGTTGACGGCGATGACGCCCAGCGTCCTCGTCCGGCGCGTCACCAGGGCGCGTGCGGCGGAGTTGCGGCGGTAGCCGAGCCGCTCGATGGCCGCGGCGACCTGTTCCCGGGTGGCCGCGCGCACGTTGGGGTGTGCGCTCAGCACCCGGGAGACGGTCTGGTGGGAGACCCCCGCCTCGCGTGCGACGTCGGCCATCGTCGGCGGGCGGACGTCTTCCGCGGGTTGCGCCACGTTCGCCTCCCTTCTCCCTGCTTGCGGCTGCGTACTCGATACGAGAAAAACCTTAGCGCCTCTTGTATCACGCTGTTGTGAGCGCTAACAATCTACCTCGACCGGGGTGCCGACGCCCTGGCCACCCAGCCGGAACGGTGCCGTCCCGGTGGTGCGAGGACACGCGCTGCCGTCAAGCCCGTCCCCCCGGCCGGAGCCGCCCTCGACGACGGGATTGCCAGGTAACGCCCATGAAGAAGTTCCGATCCGCATCCGCCCTCCTGGCCGTGACCACCGGCTGCGCCCTGCTCCTGACCGCGTGTGGGCAGAACAGCGAGGGGGGCAGCCAGGAGTCGAAGGACAAGAAGGACCTCACCATCGGCATCGCCATGCCCACCAAGTCCTCCGAGAGGTGGATCGCCGACGGCCGGAACATGACCGAAAGCCTGAAGAAGGCCGGCTTCTCCACGACCCTGCAGTACGGCGAGGACGACCCCGACCAGCAGGTCGCCCAGATCGAGAACATGATCACCCAGGGCGTCGACGCCCTGGTCGTGGCCGCCATCAACGGCGAGGCCCTGTCCAACGTCCTCCAGGAGGCGGCGGACGCCCACATCCCGGTCATCTCCTACGACCGGCTCATCCTGGGCTCCCCGCACATCGACTACTACGCCTCCTTCGACAACGAGAAGGTCGGCGAGCTCCAGGCCACGTACATCGTCGAGAAGCTGGGGCTGAAGACCGGCTCGAAGAAGGGCCCCTTCAACGTCGAGCTGTTCGCCGGGTCGAACGACGACAACAACACCAAGTACTTCTTCAACGGCGCCATGAAGGTGCTGAAGCCCTACCTCGACAAGAAGCAGCTCGTCGTGCGCTCCCGGCAGACCCAGCTCAACCAGGTCACCACCCTGCGCTGGGACGGAGGGACGGCGCAGAAGCGGATGGACGACCTGCTGACCTCCTCGTACTCCACGGCCCGGGTCGACGCCGTGCTCTCCCCGTACGACGGCATCTCCATCGGGATCCTGTCCGCCCTGAAGTCCGACGACTACGGCAGCGCCACGAAGCCCCTGCCGGTCGTCACCGGCCAGGACGCGGAGGTCGCCTCCGTGAAGTCGATCATCGCGGGCCAGCAGACCCAGACCGTCTACAAGGACACCCGCGCACTCGCGCAGACCGCCGCCGACATGGTGACCGCCGTCCTCGCCGGCAAGAAGCCCGAGATCAACGACGACTCCACGTACGACAACGGCAAGAAGGTGGTCCCCGCCTTCCTGCTCGACCCGGTCAGCGTCGACAAGTCGAACTACCGGAAGGTCCTGGTCGACTCCGGCTACATCGACGCCAAGGAACTGCGGTGATCCCCGGCCCCGTCCTGGAAATGCGGTCCATCGGCAAGACCTTCCCCGGAGTCAGAGCACTGTCCGACGTGACTCTGTCCGTCGAGCGCGGCGAGGTGCACGCCCTGTGCGGGGAGAACGGTGCCGGCAAGTCGACGCTCATGAAGGTCCTCTCCGGCGTCCACCCGCACGGCACCTACGAGGGCGAGATCCTCTTCGAGGGCGAGCCGTGCCTGTTCAAGGACATCAGGGCCAGCGAGCGGCGCGGCATCGTCATAATCCACCAGGAACTCGCCCTCGTCCCCTACCTGTCGATCGCCGAGAACATCTTCCTCGGCAACGAGCCGGGCAGGCGCGGGATCGTCGACTGGCGCGAGGCGCTGCGCCGCGCCTCCGAACTGCTCCGGCGCGTCGGGCTCGACGAGCACCCCGAGACCCGGGTCGCGGACATCGGTGTCGGCAAGCAGCAGCTCGTGGAGATCGCCAAGGCACTGGCGAAGGACGTCCGCCTGCTGATCCTCGACGAGCCCACCGCGGCGCTCAATGACGAGGACAGCGCGAAGCTGCTGCGGCTGATGCGGGAGCTGAAGAGCCAGGGCATCACGTCGATCATCATCTCGCACAAGCTGAACGAGATCGCCCGGATCGCCGACTCCGTCACCATCCTGCGCGACGGGCGGTCCATCGAGACCCTGGACGTCAGGGACCCGGCCACCACCGAGGAGCGCATCATCCGCGGCATGGTGGGGCGGGACCTCGACAGCCGCTTCCCCGACCGCACGCCCTACGAGGGCCCGCCCGGGGCCGCCCCCGTCCTGGAGATCCGGGACTGGACCGTGCGTCACCCGCTCGACCGCGGCCGCAAGGTCGTCGACGGGGTCTCGCTGCAGGTCCGCCGCGGGGAGATCGTCGGCGTCGCGGGGCTCATGGGCGCCGGCCGGACCGAGCTCGCCATGAGCGTCTTCGGCCGTTCCTACGGCCGCTACGAGCGGGGCGCCGTGTTCAGGGACGGCCGCGAGGTACGGACACGTACGGTTCCGGAGGCGGTCGCCCACGGCATCGCGTACGCCACCGAGGACCGCAAGCACTACGGTCTCGACCTCGGGGACTCCGTGAGCCGGAACATCTCGCTCGCGTCCCTGGGCGCCCTCGCCCGCCGGGGCGTCGTCGACGGGCACGAGGAGCGCAGGGTCGCCGAACGGTTCCGGCGGACCATGAACATCAAGACGCCGACCGTCCTCGAACCGGTCGGCCGCCTCTCCGGCGGCAACCAGCAGAAGGTCGTCCTCAGCAAGTGGATCCTCGCCGGTCCGGACGTCCTCATCCTCGACGAGCCCACGCGCGGAGTCGACGTGGGAGCCAAGTACGAGATCTACACCGTCATCGACCGGCTCGCCGCCGAGGGCAAGGCGATCCTCCTCATCTCCTCCGAGCTGCCCGAACTGCTCGGCATGTGCGACCGCGTCTACACCATGGCCGCCGGGCGGCTGACCGGCGAGGTCGCCCGCGCGGAGGCCACCCAGGAAGTGCTGATGCGGCACATGACGCAGGACTCCCCCGCACCACCGGCGGCAACCGCGCACGCCGACTCCAGCGAAGGACATCAGGAATGAGCACCGACGTCAGCACGGAACCGGCCACTCCGGCCCCCGCCGGCCGCGGCGCCCCGCCCGGCGGGACGCCCCTCACCCGCCTGCTCGTGGACGGCGTCCGGCGGAACATGCGCCAGTACGGAATGCTCTTCGCGCTCGGCCTGATCGTCCTCCTGTTCCAGATCTGGACGGGTGGCGACCTCCTGCTGCCACGCAACGTCTCCAACCTGGTGCTGCAGAACAGCTACATCCTCATCCTGGCGATCGGGATGATGATCGTCATCATCTCCGGGCACATCGATCTGTCGGTGGGCTCCCTGATGGCACTGGTCGGCGGGATCGGCGCGGTGCTCATGGTCGAGCACCACGTCTCCTGGCCCGTCGCGGTGCTCCTCACCCTTCTGCTCGGAGCGGCCGCCGGGGCGCTCCAGGGATTCTTCATCGCGTACGTCGGCATACCGTCGTTCATCGTGACCCTCGCGGGCATGCTGCTCTTCCGCGGCCTCACGGAGATCTTCCTCAAGGGGCAGACGCTCGGCCCCTTCCCGGACGGACTGCAGAAGGTCGCCAACGGCTTCCTGCCGGAGGTGGGCCCCCGGACCAACTACCACAACCTGACCCTGCTCCTCGGCCTGGGGCTGATCGCGTACGTGGTCTTCCAGGAGGTACGGGACCGGCGCCGGCAGCGGGAGTTCACCCTTGAGGCGCTCCCCACGGGCCTGTTCGCGCTCAAGGTGACGGCTCTGGTGGCCGCGGTCCTGGTCACCACCCTGTTGCTCGCCAGCTACAAGGGCGCCCCCGTGGTCCTGCTGATCCTGGCGGTGCTTCTGGTCGGCTTCGGCTACCTGATGCGCAACGCGGTCATCGGCCGCCACGTGTACGCGATCGGGGGGAACCTGCCCGCCGCGAAGCTGTCCGGGGTCAAGGACAGGAAGGTGACCTTCGCGGTCTTCCTCAACATGGGAATGCTCGCGGCGCTCGCCGGGCTCGTCTTCGCGGCACGCTTCAACGCGGCCTCGCCGAAGGCCGGCGTCAACTTCGAACTGGAGGCCATCGCCGCCGCGTTCATCGGCGGGGCCTCGATGAGCGGCGGCGTCGGGACCGTCCTGGGAGCCATCATCGGCGGCCTGGTCCTCGGCGTGCTCAACAACGGCATGAACCTCGTCGGGGTGGGCACCGACTGGCAGCAGGTCATCAAGGGCCTCGTGCTGCTCGCGGCGGTCGGCTTCGACGTGTGGAACAAGCGCAGGGCGGGTGCCTGAGCCCGCTCCGTACATGGCCGTGCCCGCCGGTTCTCCACCGGCGGGCACGGCCGTTTCGGCATGTCCGTACGGGGTCAGGGGCGCGTACCGAACCGCAGGACGGTCCTCGACCGGTATTCGCCGCCGGGTCGCAGCACCGTGGACGGGTCACCGGGGCGGTTCGGGGAGTCGGGGAAGTGCTGGGTCTCCAGCGCGACGCCGGCGCCCGACCGGTAGGGCGTACCGCTCTTGCCGAGGACCGATCCGTCGAACTGGCCCGCTGTGTAGACCTGGAGTCCCGGCTCCGTGGTCAGCACCTCCATGCGGCGGCCGGTGGCCGGGGCGTGGAGGACGGCGGCCCGGCGCAGTGTCCCGTCGTCGTGCGGGCTCAGGACGAAGTTGTGGTCGTACCCGCCGCCGGCGCCGGGACGGGCCTGCGCCTCGCCGATCCTGAGCGGCCGGCGGAGGTCGAACGCGGTGCCGTACACGGGGCGGTGGTCCCCGGAGGGGATGAGCTCCTCGTCGACCGGCGTGTAGTGGTCGGCGCCGACGGCCAGTTCGTGGTCGAGGACGTCGCCGGCGCCCTCGCCTTCGAGATTGAAGTAGGCGTGGTTGGTCAGGTTGACCGGAGTGGGGGCGTCGGTGACGGCGGCGTACGAGAAGGAGAGTTCGCCGTCGCGGCCGATGAGAAGGCTGGCGGTGACGTCGAGGTTTCCCGGGAATCCCTGGTCGCCGTCGGGGCTGCGCAGGTGCAGGAGCACGCCCGTCCGCTCCGGGGTGTGCACGCTTTCGGCTTCCCAGAGCCGGGTGTCGAAGCCGTCGGGTCCGCCGTGCAGGCAGTGGCCGGTCTCCTGTGTGGCCAGCTGGTACGGCGTGCCTTCCAGGGAGAACCGGCCGTGTGCGATGCGGTTGGCGTAGCGGCCGACGGTGGAGCCGAAGTACCGGGCGGTATCGGCCGTCCGGGCCGGGTCGCGCGGAGCCAGGACGACGTCGGCCGGGGTGCCGTGGCGGTCGGGCACCCACAGCGCGTGGAGGCGGGCCCCGCGGGTGTGCACCTCCGCCGTGAGTCCGCCGGGGAAGCCGAAGACCCATCGCTGTCCGGAGTCCGTGGCGGGCAGGCAGACCGGTGGGCCGCCGGTGAAGGGGGGACGGGAGGTCGGAGTCACGGTCATGGGAGTTCCTCGTCAGGAGTGCGGCGCGGCCGGGAAAGGGGGCTGAAGGGCCCCGCTTTCCCGGCCGTGGTCGTGGTGGTCGGCGATCAGTGGTGAGTAGCTGGTGCTCAGTGGTCCGCTCGGGGTCCGCCGAAGAGCCGTTGGAGGAGGATGAAGACGAACAGCAGCCCGCCGATGACGATGCGCGTCCACCACGAGCTGAGCGTGCCCTGGAAGCTGATGACGGTCTGGATCAGACCGAGGACCGTCACGCCCAGCGCCGTGCCCAGGACGAAGCCGGAGCCCCCGGTCAGCAGGGTCCCCCCGATGACGGCGGCCGCGATGGCGTCGAGTTCCATGCCGACGGCGTGCAAGGCGTAGCCGGACAGCATGTAGAAGGTCAGCAGCAGACCGCCGAGGGCGGAGCACAGACCGCTCACGGCGTACACCGCGACCTTGGTGCGTCCCACGGGCAGGCCCATGAGACGGGCCGAGGACTCGTTGCCGCCCAGGGCGTAGACGGTGCGGCCGAAGCGGGTGTGGTGCAGGACGCCGAAGGCGAGCGCCAGGACCACCAGGGCGATGACCACGGCGGGTGAGACGAACAGTCCCCCCGGCAGGAGCACGCGCGTCTGGGCGATCGTCGTGGTCGTCGGGTCGGTGATGGAGAGGGACTTCGTGCTGATCATGTAACAGAGGCCGCGGGCGAGGAACATGCCCGCGAGGGTGACGATGAAGGGCTGGATCTCGAAGGCGTGGATGACCCACCCCATGAGGGCGCCGCCTCCCGCTCCCACCAGCAGGACCAGGGGCGCCGCCAGGGCGAGCGGCACGCCGTTCTGTTCGACGAGCCAGGCCGTCAGCATGGTCGACAGGGCCACCATGGCGCCGACGGACAGGTCGATGCCCCCGGTGAGGATGACGAACGTCATGCCGATCGCCACGACGAGCAGGAAGCTGTTGTCGATCAGGACGTTGAGCAGGACCTGCGCGGAGAAGAAGCCTTCGTACTGCAGCGAGCCGATCGAGAACATCGCGACCAGCAGGGTGGCCGTCACCATGAGCGGCAAGCGGGTGGCATGCCGTACCGAGAACCGCTGGAGCGGTCCGGTGAGGGAGCTGAGGGTGGCACTCACGGGTGGACCTCCTGCCGGCGGACTCCCGCGTCGCCGGCCGCGGGGGCCGGGTCCGGGCCTGCCGGTCGGCGACGGTGCGGGAGTCGTGCGCGGAACGCGGGCGACTGGGCGAGACATACGACGATGACGACCAGGGCCTTGAAGACGAGGGTGGTCTCCGGCGGTACGCCGAGGGTGTAGATCGTGGTCGAGAGGGTCTGGATGATGAGCGCGCCCAGGACCGTCCCGCCGAGGGAGAAACGGCCGCCGGTGAGGGCGGTGCCGCCGATGACCACGGCGAGGATCGCGTCCAGCTCGATCCACAGGCCCGCGTTGTTGCCATCGGCACTGGACACGTTGGAGCTGATCATCAGGCCGGCCACCGCGGCGCACACGGCGCTCACCACGTAGACCATGACCAGGAGCCCGGCCGCCCGGATGCCGACGAGGCGGCTCGCGACCGGGTTGCCGCCCACCGATTCGATGAGCATGCCGAGCGCGGTCCGCCGGGTGACGAGGGAGGTCACCGCGACGAGGGCCGCGGCGAGCAGGACGGCGAAGGGGAGCGTGAGCCAGTAGCCGCCGCCGATCATCTTGTAGGCGCCGCTGGACACGCTGATGATCTGGCCGTCGGTGATCAGCTGGGCCACGCCCCGGCCGGCGACCATGAGGACCAGCGTGGCGACGATGGGCTGGACCCCGAGCCGGGCGACGAGGAGACCGTTCAGGAGTCCGATGGCGGCGGCCACGCCGAGCGCCGTCGCGATCGCCGAGAGGACGGTGGGCAGGCTCCCGGGATCCTTCGCGGTGGCGATGTGTTCGCACGCGAGGGCGCCGGCGATGGCGACCGTCGAACCGACCGACAGGTCGATGCCGCGGGTCGCGATGACCAGCGTCATGCCGAGCGACACCAGGATCAGGGGGGCGCCGAACTGGAGGATGTCGATCAGGCTGCCGTACAGGTGCCCGTTCTGGACGCGTACGGCGAAGAAGTCGTGGGTGAGTGCGACGTTCCCCAGCAACAGGGTGGCCAGCGCGGCGGCAGGCCAGAACAGGCGGTGCTCGGTGAGCCGCCGGGTGCCGGGCGCCCGGGCCGGACGACCCCCGGCGCCGGTGTCGTCAGGTGGTGTCATGAGGTGGCTCCGGTGGCGATGGCGCCCAGGATCCGGTCGGGCGTCAGGGTCGTGTCGTTGGGGAGGGTGGCGACGAGCCGGTGGTCGCGCAGCACGCCGACCCGGTGGCTCAGCCGCAGCACTTCCTCGAGTTCGGCGGAGATGAAGAGGACCGCGGTGCCCTCCGCGGCCAGGCGGGTGACGAGCTTCCCGATCTCCGTCCTGGCGCCGATGTCGATGCCCCGGGTGGGTTCGTCCAGGATCAGCAGTTCGGGGTCGGTGAGCAGCCATCGGGCGAGCAGCACCTTCTGCTGGTTGCCTCCGCTGAGATTGCGGACCTGGGCCTCGGGGTTGGCCGGACGGATGTCGAGGACCTCGGTCCACCGGGCGGCGATCTCGTCCTGGCGGGTGCGGGAGAGGGGTTTGGTCCAGCCGCGTGCGGCTTGCAGCGCCAGCACGATGTTCTCGCGGACCGTGAGTTCGCCGATCAGGCCCTCCGCCTTGCGGTTCTCCGAGCAGAAGGCGATCTTGCGGGCGATCGCGGCGCGCGGCGAGCGCAGGACGGCGCGCTCGCCGTCGATCCGCAGCTCGCCCGCGTCGGCGTGGTCGGCGCCGAAGAGCAGCCGGGCCGCTTCGGTACGTCCGGATCCGAGGAGTCCGGCCAGGCCGATGACCTCGCCGCGGTGGATGTCCAGGTCGTACGGCTGGATGGAACCGGCCCGGCCGAGTCCGCGGGCGCTCAGGAAAGGGGCGTCCGTGGAGTCGGGGACGACGGCGGTGCCGGTGGGGGACGTCTCGGCCGGTTCGTCCGGGGTGCGCGGTTCGCTGCCGACCATGTGGTGCACGAGGCTGACGGGTGTCAGCTCGTCGATCCGGTACTCCCCTTCGAGGCGGCCGTTGCGCAGGACGGTCACCCGGTCGCACAGGTCGAAGACCTGGTCGAGGAAGTGAGTGACGAAGAGGATCGCGACGCCCCGGTCGCGGAGTCGGCGGACCAGTGCGAACAGCTGGGCGACTTCGTCCCGGTCGAGACTGGAGGTGGGCTCGTCGAGGACCAGCACCTTCGCCTGGATGTCCACGGCGCGGACGATCGCGACGAGTTGCTGGACGGCGAGGGAGTGCGCGCTCAGCGGCCGTCGGACGTCGAGGTCGAGTTCCAGCTCGGTGATGAGCTGTGCCGCGCGCCGGTGGAGGGCCGACCAGTGGACGAGGCCCAGGCGCCGGGGTTCACGTCCGATGAGGATGTTCTCGGCGACGGAGAGGTTGGGGCACAGGTTCACCTCCTGGTAGACCGTGCTGATTCCGGCGTGCTGGGCTCCCAGGGGTTCGGCGAACCGCTGGGGGGTTCCGTCGACGGAGACCGTTCCCGCGTCGGGCGGGTGGACCCCGGTGAGTACCTTGATGAGGGTCGACTTGCCGGCGCCGTTCTCGCCCATGAGCGCGTGGACCTCGCCCGGGAAGAGGCGCAGGTCCACGCCGTCGAGTGCGAGGACGCCGGGGAAGGCCTTGCGGATGCCATGGGCTTCCAGGACCGGCCGGCCGGTGCGGGTGGGTGCGGGTGGGGTGGGTGGGGCTGCCATCCGCCCTCCTCTCCTGAGGGATCGGGGGCGGCGCGAGGGCCGCCCCCGGTCTGTGCGGGCGGTGGGTCAGTACTGCCGGCCGGGCAGGGCGGCCTCGGCCTGGTCCTGGGTGAAGACGCCCTCCTTGACCTCGACCCGCCGCGGGACGCTCTCCCCCGCCGCGACCTTCTTGGCGAGCTCCATGAGCTGGTCGCCGAGGAGCGGGTTGCACTCGACCACCACGTTGATCTTCTTCTCCTTCATGGCGACGAAGGCGTCCTTGATGCCGTCGACGGAGATCACTTTGATGTCGGCGCCCGGCTTCTTCCCCGCCTCCTCGATGGCCTGGATGGCGCCGAGCGCCATGTCGTCGTTGTGGGCGTACAGGACGTCGATGTCCTTGTGGGACTTGAGGAAGGCCTGCATGACCTCCTTGCCCTTGGCTCGGGTGAAGTCCCCGGTCTGGGAGGCGACGACCTTGAACTTGGGGTCGCCCTTGATGGCATCGGCGAAGCCCGCCTTGCGGTCGTTGGCGGGTGCGGAACCCGTGGTGCCCTGGAGCTCGACGAGGTTGACCGGCGCGGAGGTGCCCTCGTACTCCTTGACCAGCCACTTGCCGGCCTCCTGTCCCTCCTTGACGAAGTCGGAGCCGAGGAAGGTCCGGTAGAGGGAGGTGTCCTGCGAGTCGACCGCGCGGTCGGTGAGGATCACCGGGATACCGGCGTTCTTGGCCTCCTTGAGGACGGTGTCCCAGCCGGACTCCACCACCGGCGAGAAGGCGATGACGTCCACCTTCTGCTGGATGAAGGTGCGGATCGCCTTGATCTGGTTCTCCTGCTTCTGCTGCGCGTCGGAGAACTTCAGCGTGATGCCGGCCTTCTCGGCCGCCTCGCGCACGGACTTGGTGTTGGCCGTGCGCCAGCCGCTCTCGGCTCCCACCTGGGCGAACCCGAGCACCAGCTTGCCGTCGGAGGAGCCCTTGCCGGTGCCGCCGGCGGTGCCGGTGGTCGCGGGCTCGGTGGTGCAGGCGGTCAGCACGCTGCCGGCCAGGGCGGCGGCGGCGATGACACGGAGGGCTCTGTGGGCCATGTCGTGGTTCCTCTCGGGACGTGCGTCGGACCAGGCGGAGCCCAGAAGGAGATGGGCCCGGTGAAGGCGTGGCTGTGCAGCGGTGGTTGAGCCGGGCGGAGGCAGAGCGAAGCGTCGGCCTCGACGAGCGGCGCTGGCGAATGCGACACATTGTGAGCGCTAACAGAGCCGTAACTCAAGGGCTTGTACGGCCGTTACCCGTTCTTGATGGGCACACCATCCGCTGGATTGAGACGCCAGTCCGCCACCCGTGGACCCGATGCGGCGACCCTGACATGGGGGATCGACCCAAATATTGTGAGCGTTAACACTCGCTAGGGACCATGCGAAGGGTCGCAACGGGCCGCCGAAATCCCTGCGGAGCGACGATCGTTGACACCTCCACAGCGGGCTTCGTATCGTCACGCCATCATTTCGAACAACGTCCGATATGCCGAACATCGGGAGTCGTCCCATGTGTTCCACTCGGTCCGGCACCCGTGCCAGGGGCGTCCGCTATCCGGTCAGTCCGGTCGTGGGCGAAGGCCTGCGGAACTGTGGGACCTGTGGGCCCTGCCGCGACGGCGAGACCAACCTGTGCACTTCGTCGCACGGCAGTTCTCGATCGGAACCGCCTTCGGAGCCTCCTCCGGAGCCTGGTCCTACGCCGTGAGCGTCTTCTCCGCGGGCCGGCTGGCACCGCTCGAACTCCTCGCGCACGAGCTGGGCATCGACGAGTTCGAGCGGGCCATGGAGCTCACGGGCGGCCGCGATCCCCGAGTCGGGCGGGTTCTGCTCCGGCCTTGAAGGGCCCGCCCAGCCCGACGAGCTCGACCGCTGATCAGCGCCCCGCGGGCGGCCCGGCCTTCGTCACTTCTCCCGGTACTTCGCGTCGGCCACGAGCACCGAGGTGAAGTGGACCGGCAGGCCGCTCTCGTCCCTCGGGACCTCCTGGGAGGTGTCCCGCGTGAAGGCCAGGGTGACACCGGGGATGTAGGGCGCTCGCGGGTCGTCGGTGTTGACCTGCCAGCCCTTCCGGGCGGCGTGGGCGAGGACCTCGTCGGCGGGGGTACGGAAGACGTCGAGGCCGTCGAGGAGGACCTGGACGTCGGGGTCCTCGTCCTCGTCGGGGCCCCAGACGGTGACGGCGGTGACCCGGTGGTCGCGTTCGAGGGCCGCCTGGAAGCCGATGCCGTCGTACTCGGCGGAGACCAGGTCGAAGTCGCGCACCGCGTCGGCCGGGTACACCCGGGGCGCGCCCCAGGCCGAGACCGCGGCGACCGTCTCGTCGAGCGTCATTCCCAGCTGGACGGGGGCCACGCCGCGGGGCGGGTCGAGGACGAACTGCATGAGGGGGCCTTTCTGGTGGGTTGCGGTCATTTCAGTATGTCGTAGTCGATCGTCCAGCCCCGGCTCTCCAGCATCGCCTGGAACTTCCTGTTGTCCTTGAGGCTTTGGACCATGTCCGCGATGTGCTGGTCGTACTTGTCGCCGTACTTGGCGCGGACCTCATCGATGTCCATCTTCATGGCCAGGTCCCAGCGTCCGGCGTCGATGTGGGCGCGCTGGTCGGCGCGCCACTGGACGGAGTGGGCCCACGAGCCGGTCGAGGACATGTCCCGGTGGTCGGCCTTCTCCATGCGGATCGCCGGGCCCATCCCGGCGTCGTTGATGAAGCCCTCCTCGTCGAGGTGCGCGTAGGAGGCCTTGGCCGGGATGTGGTTGATCTCCATCTTGACCGGGTACTTCGGGTCGCCGTTCTCGTCCTTGAGGTTGGCCGGGGTCATGCCCCCGTACCAGCCGCCGTCCTCGGTACACCCCTTGGCGATGAGGCCCAGGGGGTCGGTGAGGGTCCAGGGGTTGGTCACGTAGGCGACGGGGTTCGCCGCGGGGGCCAGGCCCAGGGGGTCGGGGCTCGCGTACCGGGCCGTCTCCGGGTCGTAGTGACGCAGGTAGTTGTAGTGCAGGCCCGTCTCGGGGTCCTCGTACTGGCCGGGGAGGCGCAGCGGGGTGTGGGCCGTCGCGGTGCGGTTCCACCGGGTGCTGCCCCAGGTGGTCCTGCGGGACTGCCACGCCACTTCGCCGGCTTCGTCGACCAGCTCGGTGGGGGCGCCGACCAGGTCGGTGACGATGGCGAAGAAGCGGGTGTCGTAGGCGTCCTGTCCGGCGCCGGCCGGGCGTCGTTCGAGCTGGCTGAGGGGGCGGTGGTCGTGGGCGTCGTACTCCCAGGTGACCGTGGTGGCGGTGGCGGTGTCCGTCTGTTCGGCCAGCCGGGTGCCGTCCCAGGTGAAGTACACCGACTGCGCGACGCTCCTCCCGTCGGGCGCCATGCGGTGCTTGGCGGTGCGCCGGCCGAGCGGGTCGTACGTGTAGCACCAGGTGACGCCGTCGGGGGTCCGGCAGGCGGTGAGCCGGTTCTCCGCGTCCCACGTGTAGTGCCAGGTGTCGGGCTTGCGGGAGAGACGGGTCCGCTGCCGCAGCACCATGCGGCCCGCCGTGTCGTACTCGTAGCGGAACCGGCCGGCGCGGAGCAGGCGGTTCCCTTCGTAGGCGCGCTCGCCCCGGGCGTCGTCCCTGAGTGCGCGGTCCGGCCAGTCGGCCTGGGCCTGGTTGCCGACGGCGTCGTACGCGTACGTCTCGTTCCAGTCCTCGGCCGTGACCCGTAGCGGCCGTCCGACCGGGTCGAGGTGGAACGTGACGTCGGTGTCGGCGAGCCGGTCGGTGATCCGTTCGAGGTGACCGTCGGCGCGGTAGCCGTAGCCGCGGGAGCGGACGACGCGCTCCCCCGCGGTCACGGTGCGGGAGGAGAGCCGGCCCATGCGGTCCCAGGCCGACGCCAGCGTGACGGAGGACGGGTCGTCGCCCAGCGCGCGGGCCACCTCGCGGCCCCGCTCGTCGCGGGTGACGAGCATGTCGTACCCGTCGGATGTGAGCCGGGTCCGGCGCCCCGCCGCGTCGTGCGTGTACCGGGACCGCGCTCCGCTCGGCGTGGTCCTGGACACCAGGGCTCCGGCCGGGTCGTACGCGTACCTGGTGGTGCGGCCGTCGACGGTCTCGGCGAGGAGCAGTCCCACCGCGTCCCGTTCGAGGACGACACTCGACGTCGGGGACGTCAGCGAGACCGGTCGGCCGGCCGGGTCGTAGCCGTACCGGGTGATCTCACCGCCGCAGTCCTTCTCCACGACCCGGTCCATCAGGTCGTAGGCGGTGGTGATGCGCTCCCCGAGCGCGGTCGTACGCGCGGTCGCGCGTCCGGCGGCGTCGAGCTCGTAGTGGACGGTGCGGCCGTCGAAGTCGGTCTCGGCGACCAGCCGGCCGGCCGCGTCGTAGGTGTAGGTCCAGGTCAGTCCCTGGGGGCCGGTCACGGAGGTCAGCCTGAGTTCCTTGTCGTAGCGGAACTCGTAGCGGGCGCCGTCCGCGCCCGTCCGGGCGGCCAGCTTCCCGAAGTGCGTGTACTCGAACCGGGTGGTCGCACCCGTGGGGTCCGTGTGGGAGGTCCTGTTGCCCTCGGCGTCCCACGTCCAGGTCTCCGTGCCGCCGTCCGGGCGCGTGGCGCGGGTGGCCCAGCCTTCGGTGTTCCACTCCGTGGTGTGTTCCGCGCCCAGCGGGTCGGTGCCGCGGACGGGCCGGCCGAAGGCGTCACGCGTGAGGCGGTAGGTGTGGCCCAGCGGATCGGTGTGGCTGAGGGTGAGGCCCGCCGCGTTGTGGGTCATGTGGTGCGTGGCACCCGAGGGGTCCGTGCGCGAGGTGAGAGCGCCGCGGTCGTCGTAGGTGGAGCGTGTGGTGGTGCCGTCGGGGGCGATGACGGCGGTGCGGTTGCCCCGCGCGTCGTACTCCTGCCGCCAGACGCTGCCGTCGGGGCCGGTGACGGTGACGGGCAGGTCGAGTGCGTTGTACGAGGTCAGCGTCCGGGTCCCGTCGGGGCGGACGACGGAGGTCAGGTTGTTGCGCTCGTCCCAGGTGAACGCCGCGGTGCGGCCCAGCTGGTCGGTCCGCGAGAGCAGGTTGTCGTACGCGTCCCACTGCCGGTACACGGTGTGGCCGAGCGGGTCGGTCTCCGCGACGACCTGCCCGAGTTCGTTGAAACGGGTGGTCGTGACCGCTCCGGTGGCGTCGGTGAAACGGGTGACGCGCTCGGCGGCGTCGTAGGAGAAGCGGGAGGAGAGGAAGCCGTCGGGGCCCACGGTCTCCACGACGCGGCCGTCCGGATCGTAGACGTAGCGGTACGTCGAGCCCAGGCGATCGGTCCACGAGGTGACCCGGCCCGCGTCGTCGTAGGTGAAACGCAGTTCGGCGGCCTCGCCGTCGCTGCCTCGGGCGTCGGAGACGGCGGTGAGCCGGTCCTCGGAGTCGTAGGCGAACTCGCTGGTTTTCTTCGGGCCTTCGGCGGTCCGCAGGGCGAGCCCGGTCACGCGCCCTCGCTCGTCGGAGGTGACGTCGACCTGGTAGCCACCGCTGTGCACGACGGTGACGGGTATCCCCTCGGCGTCCCGCTGGATTCCGATGCTGTTGCCGTTGCGGTCCTCGATGCGGCTCAGCCAGTAGAAGCGGTCGCCGTGGTACGGGTTCCCTTCGAACAGCCGTGTCTGGCCGGTGTGCGGCTCCTCCACCGCGTAGACGACTTCCCCGAGGCCATCCCGGGCACGCAGGCTCAGGGTGGCCGTCCGGTTCGCGGTGCTCGGCAGCAGGGTCTCGTCGCCGTCGGGGAGCCGGGGGTAGAGGAGGAGGGAGCCGTCCTCGCGGGCCCAGGCCGCCGTTCCCGCGGCGTCGAGGGAGATCTCGAGCCGCTCGTCGAGCGTGGACGCCCAGCCCGCTCCGAAGCACCGTCCGTAGTGGTACCCCGAGACGTGGGTGCGCCGCAGGACGAGGGGCAGGGTGCCGGGAAGCGCCAGGTCGGTCTGCGGGAGCAGCATCTCGCCGCTGGCGATGTCCACGGGGTCGGTCTTGCAGCGGCGCTTGTCGAGGCTGACGCCCTTGCCCCGCGGATCGCCGAGGACCTCCCGGGTCGAGTCGGGGGTCCGGCTCCCGTTCCCGCCCTTGCCGCGCCCCTGGCCGGTGTTGCCGCCGTTCCCGCTGCCGCCGTCGCTGTCGTGGTCGCCCTTGCGCTGGCGGGCGAGGCGGGCGGCCGTGTCGTCGTCGTTGTTCTTGTGGTCCTTGGAGATCTGTTTGACGGCCTTGGGGAGGGTCTCGCCGATGTGGTCGCCCATGGTCTTGGCGGACTTCACGAGGGCGCCCATGGCCTTCTCGATGACCGGGTCCAGGGCGTCGGCGATGTCGTCCCGGCCCTTGTTGCGTCCCTGGTGACCCTTGGCCTTGGTCAGCTTTCCGGCGGTCTTGCCGTGGATGCCGGCGCTCACACCGTTCAGCCTGGTGCCGGCCTGGTCGTGCTCGTCGTGCTCGATGTGGAAGCCCTTGCCCTTGCCGCCCCCGCCGCCTCCGCCGCCTCCTGCCGAGGCGAGGTTCAGGCCCTCCTTGCCGGCCTGCTTGGTCTGGTCGAGGTTCACGCCGTTCTGGACGCCCAGGGCGTCCATGCTGACCTGGACGACGAGGTCCGCCGCCATGTTCTCCAGCGCGGCCACGACCGGCTCGGTCATCACCGCGACGACGTGGCCGACGGCCTCCTGCATGGCGTCGGTGATCAGTTTCAGGAGCTGCTTCTTGGTGAGGGCGATCGCGCCCGCCCCGAGGAGCGCGGACAGGCCTCC
>NZ_JBEOVO010000020.1:0-130195 GCF_040295605.1 Streptomyces sp. NPDC002773 | reverse complement strand
CATCTACCCGACCTTCAAGACGTACCACGTGGCGGGCACCAAGTTCGACCAGTACGACCCGGTCGCCGGCCGCCTCCGCGTGACCTGCCACGTGACCTGACGCGCTTCAGTGCTTGAGCGTGTCCTTGGCCTTCTGCGCCGTCTGCTTGGCGTCGCCCTTGGCCTGCTCGGCGCGGCCCTTCATCTCCAGGCTCTCGTTGCCCACGGCCTTGCCCGTGGCCTCCTTGGCCTTGCCCTTGGCGGTCTCTGCGGCGTTCTTCGCCTTCTTACCGGCGGACATCCGACACCTCCTGGTCTGTCTCTCTTACCCGTGCGACTTCCCTGGATTCCCGCACATACTCACGGGTGCGGCTTGCGCTGCTCCTCGCGGCCGATGCCCGGACCCTGCCGCTTGGCGGAGCTGCCGTGCGCGTCCTCCGCCGACGACTCCTCCCGGCGCAGCGTCGCCTCCTCCGCCTGGCGCCTGGCCTCCGCGTCACCCGCCTCGCCCTCGGCCCCGGACGGTGTGGTCCGCGGGGGCTCCTGCCGACGGTCCTGCTCGCTGCCGTGCCTGTCGTGGTGGCTCATGGTCCTCTCCCTGACGCCGCTGGTACGCGCCCCGGTCGCCGCCGGTGGCACGAGGTGCTGCTGCCCGCCGACGCCCGGCCGAAACGCCGTGTCTCAGGACCTTTCGGGCAGCTCCCGAGGTGCGGCCGGGCGGCCGGGGCGGGTCGGGCGGACCGGACGGGTCGGGCGGCCGGGGCGGGTCGTCACCACCACCACGCCCGCGAGCAGCACCACGTTCTTGACGACGAACTCGCCCACCAGCGTGAGCAGCAGCGGATTGGCGTGGGCGAACGCCACCGACGGCGTGAGGACGAGTACCGCGAAGGTGCCGCAGAGGTGGGCGGCGAGCACCGGCAGGGCGACCGCCCGGGCGCGCCCCGACACCAGCCAGAGGCCGAGCGCCACCTCGCCCCAGCCGAGCGCGGGCACGAACCAGCTCCCGGCCGGGAACGGCACCACCGCGACGACGAGCGCGGCCGCCGGGCTGAGCCCGATGACCTTGAGCACCCCGAACCAGACGAAGACTCCGCCGAGGCCGGCCCGGAGCGCGCCGAGACCGTACTGGTGGAGCCGGGGCGCGAGCCGGTCGAAGAGGCCGAGGGGTGCCGACGGGCCGGGGCCCGGCGCGGGCGCCCCCGGGGCGGAGGTCGTGGCGGCAGGTATCACCTGGGAGGAAACGGTCATGCGCGGGCATCTCCATCACGAGTCGACGCGGGGGCCGGGCGGGGCCGGGCGGGGCGGATCGAGGCCGAGTGGGGCGGAGCCGGGCGGCGGACCGCTCGGATCGCGCCGAAATCACGGCAGGAGGGGCGGACGCCGTGGGGTCACGCTAACCACCTCCCGAGCACCCCCGCGACGCCCATCGCTTCCTTGCATACCTGCGATGGAAGAAGTCGATCGGGCGTTGCCGGACGCGATCAAATCTCGCCAGCCTGAGCACTGTTCGAGTTTGTGTTTGATCCACGGACCCGGACCGCGTCCATCCGCTCCCGGCACCATGCGAAGGAATCCACGGATGTCCCACCGACCCGCCGCCCCCGCCTCCACCACCACCCCCGCGGCCCGCACCGCCCTCACCCGGCGCCGGGTACTCACCACGTCCTTCGCCGCGGCCGGGGCGCTCGCCCTGCCCGGCGCCGCGGCATGGGCCGTCCCCACCAGCTTCGAGGCGGAGACCCGCACCGGCCGCCGTGCCCCCGGGGCGGTCGCCGACCCCAGTGTCGTCATCCGCTGGAACCAGGCCGCGATGGACGCGATCCTCGGCCGCTACCAGGCCGCCGGCAACCGCTTCGGCCCCGCCACCGTCAACGCCCGCGCCCTCGCGATCATCCACAACGCGATCTACGACGCCTGGGCCTGCTACGACCGCTGTGCCGTCGGCACCCGCTTCGGCGGCGCGCTCCGCCGGCCGCGCTCCGAGCGCACCCTCGACAACAAGAACGAGGCCATCAGCTACGCGGCCCACCTCGCCCTGCTCGACCTGTACCCCGAGTACAAGGTCGCCGTCGACAACATGCTGCGCTCCCTCGGCCACGACCCCGAGCTCACGAACCCGCGCCGCAACAGCCCCGCCTGGATCGGCCGCCGCACCGCGCAGGCCGTCCTCGACTACCGGCACGACGACGGCGCCAACCAGCTCGGCACCCCCGCGTACGCCGACACCACCGGTTACCAACCGCGCAACACCCCGCAGGTCGCCGGCGCCTTCGACCCGGCCACGGTCACGGACCCGGCGCACTGGACCCCGCTGATCGTCGGCGGCAGGACGCAGCGCTGCCTCACCCCGCAGTTCGCGGTGACGAAGCCCTTCGCCCTGACGAGCCCCGACCAGTTCACGGTCGCCGCCCCGCCGCCGTACCCCTCCGTCCGGATGACCGCCGCCATCGAGGAAGTCCTCGACATCAGCGCCAACCTGACGGACGAGCAGAAGGTCATCGCCGAGTTCTGGCTCAACGACGACGTCACCCCGCCCGGCGCCCAGCAGATGTGGGGACGGTACGTCTCCGCCCGCGACGGCCACGGCGTCGACGAGGACGCGCAGATATTCTTCGGCCTCAACATGGCCGAGTGCGACGCCGCCATCGGCTCCTGGGCGGTCAAGCGCGACTACGACTTCGCGCGGCCCTCCACCCTCATCCCGTTCGACCGGCGCGGCCGGCAGATCCGCTCCTGGGGCGGCCCCGGCCAGGGCACCGTCACCATGGACGGCCTCGACTGGCAGGCGTACGTGGCCGTCCCGCCGTTCCCGGCCACCGTCTCGGGACACAGCACCTTCTCCGGCGCCGCCGCCGAGTTCCTGCGCCGCTTCACCGGCTCGGACTCCTTCGGCGACTCGTACCGCTTCAAGGCGGGCGCCTCCACCGTCGAGCCCGGCCTCACCCCGCGCACCGACGTCGTCCTGCACTGGCCCACCTTCAGCGAGGCCGCCCGGCAGGCCGGCATCTCCCGGGTCTACGGCGGCATGCACTGGAGCTTCGACAACGAGCCCGGCATCGAGATGGGCCACCGCATCGGCAGGGTCGTACACCGCCAGGCCATGCGCTACTTCGGCGGCACCCACCGCTGACCGCCGACGGGAGCGACCCGGCGCCGTGCTGCGCCGTGCCGTGCCGTGCCGTCCCGGCACCGGCCAGCGCACCACCGCCTCCGCCGCCTCCGCTCCCGCCGCACCCCGCCGTCCCGGCCTGCCCCGCCCCGCCCCGCCAAGGAGAGAACCCCGTGAGCAACCAGACCCAGACCCCCGCGGGCGCGGCGACCCCGCCCGCCCGCAGCCGCTGGGCGGGCGGAGCCCCGCCCTTCCCCGGCGGCCGGCCCGCCGCCCTCGGCACCCTCGCCACCGTCGTGTCCCTGGTGATCCTGGTCGCCCTCGGCGAGGCCGCAGGGCAGCTCCTGATGATCGCCCCGCTCGCCGCCACCGCCATGATCATCTGCAGCACCCCGGTACTGCCCCCGGCCCAGCCCCGGGGCGTGATGCTCGGCCAGGTCGGCTCCGGCGTCCTCGGGATCGCGGCCGTCGCCCTGTTCGGCGACTCCCTATGGGTGGCCGCCGTCGCCGCCGGACTCAGCGTCGGCCTCATGCTGCTGCTGCGGGCCGTCCACGCCCCCGCCGCCGCCACCGCCGTCCTCGCCGTCCTCCAGGACCCCGCCCCCCTGAGCTTCCTCGTCCTGCTCGCCGTCGGCAGCGCCCTGCTTGTCCTCGTCGGCCTGCTCGCCTCCCGCCTCGGCGTGATCGGCACGTACCCGACGTACTGGTGGTGACCCCGCCCACCGGCGGCGACCGACCCCATCCGTTTCCCTCACCCTCAACGGAGCGCCCGTGAACCGAGACCGACTGCTCGTCAGCTGCGAGCGAATCACCGAACAGCTTCGGACCCCCGCGGCCGGGGACGAGAACACGGTCCTCGTCGAGATCACCGACGGCGGCAGCACCCTGGGCCGCATCCCCGGCTCCGTCCGCCTCGACTGGACCGGCGACCTCCAGGACCCGGTACGCCGGGACCTCATCGGCCCCGAGGCCTTCGCCGCACTCCTCGGCCGCCACGGCATATCCGCCGACCACACCGTCGTCCTCCTCAGCGGCAACAACAACTGGTGGGCCGCCGCCGGATACTGGCAGTTCCGGCTGTACGGCCACCGGGAGCTGCGCATCCTCGACGGCGGCCGGCTCCGCTGGGAGGCGCTCGGCGCGCCCCTCACCCAGGACGTACCCGAACGGCCGGCGACCACGTACCCCGTACCGTCCGTCGACGAGACGATCCGCGCCCGCCGCGAGGACATGCTCGACCACATCGGACGCCACCAGCTCCTCGACGTCCGCTCGACGGAGGAGTACCTCGGGCAGAGCAACACCCCGCCCGGCGTGCCCGAGGACCTCGGTGTGCGCTGCGGGCACGCGCTGTCCGCCGAGCACATCCCCTGGCACACCGCCGTCCACGCCGACGGCACGTTCCGCGCCGACGAGGAGCTCGCCCGCGCCTACGCCGGTGTCCGCACCGACGTCCCGACCGTCGTCTACTGCCGGGTCGGCTGGCGCTCCGCCCACAGCTGGTTCGTCCTGCGGGAACTCCTCGGGCTCCCCGACATCCGCAACTACGACGGAGCCTGGCGCGAGTTCGGCTCCCTCATCGGCGCCCCCATCGTCAACGGCCCCAAGGCCTGGGGCCCCGACGGCATCCCGTCCATCGTCGCCCAGCGCGACGCCGCATCGGAGGTCCGCGCCCATGCCTGACGTCACCGTCTTCCGCAACGTGCTCCGCGACGGCTTCGACCAGACCGACCTGCCCTGGGTGCCCTGGGCGGAACCCGGCCGCGTCGGCGTCGAGTACGTCGTGCTGTGGGGCCCCGACCCGGCCGGGGACGAGGACTCCGCCTCGCTGCTGCTGCGGTTCCCGGCCGGCGCGCACGGCGACTTCCACGAGCACCTGGGCCACGAGCTGATGCTCGTCCTCGACGGCACCCTCGACCACAGCGACGGACGCCGCTTCCACCGCGGCGACCTCGTCGTCGAGGAGCCCGGCACCCGGCACCAGATGTCCAGCGCCGAGGGCTGCACGGTCCTCGCCGTCCGCGCCCGCCCCGCCGCGCCCCGGACCCCCGGGACCGGCGAGATCACCACCGGCGTCGGCGCCGGAACGCCCGCCGCCTGAGCCCGACACGAGGCCACCGGGCCCGGTGCGGTCCCGGCGGCTTCGGCCCGCGCCCGAGCGCGGGCGCACCCCGCACGGGCCCGGCCACCCCGGCGCGCCCCGAGCGCGGGCGCGCCCCGCATCCCGCACAGTCCCAGCGGTCTCGGTACGTGCCCATGAGCCCGCGACCCCGTAGTCCCCGCGGTCTCCGTTCGTACCCCTGAGCCCGCGCCCCGTAGTCCCCGCGATCTTCGGCATGTCCCGTGTGCCGTGCGCGCCCGTACGAGGCCCTTCCGTACTCCCGCCCGTCCGCACCCTTCCGGAGAGAGACGTCATGACCCCGTCCGTACGGCCTCAGCCCCTGCGCAGTCCCGAGCCCTCCCGCCGGGTGCTGCTCACCACCGGTTCCTCCGACGCCCACACCTGGAACCTGGTCCACCTCCAGCTGTTCCTGGAGGAGCACGGGCACTCGGTGCTCAACCTGGGGCCCTGCGTCCCCGAGCAGCTGCTCGTCGACACCGCCCGGATGACCAGCCCCGACCTCGTCGTCCTCTCCTCCGTCAACGGCCACGGCCACCAGGACGGGCTGCGCGCCGCCCGCGCCCTGCGCGCCGACCGCAAGACCCGGTCCGTCCCGATGGTCATCGGCGGGCTCCTCGGCATCTCCCCCGAGGGCGCCGCGACCCGTACCGCCGAACTCCTCGGCGCCGGATACGACGAGGTGTACGCGGACGGCACCCCGCCCACCGCCCTGCTCAGCAGGCTCGCCGGCCTGGGCGGCGCGTGTACCGGGCGGGCCGCGGCTTGACGACCTCCGCCCCGCCCCCGCTCGCCCCCGGCGATCTCGGCGCCTTCGTCCAGGAGTCGGCCGAGGCCGGCGAACTGGTCGTCCAGCCCCGGATGGGCATGGTCGGGCCCGAGGACATGGCCGGCGGAGTCGCCGCCGTCGCCGCGCTGCCCGAGCGGACCGTCGCCACCCTCACCATCGACAGCTACACCCGCGTGGGCGACCACGCCGCCGCCACCGCCGCCCTGCGCGCCGGCCGGCCCCTCAACGGGTTCCCGCTGGTCAGCCACGGCCCCAGGACCACCGCGCGGGTCGCGGCCGCGGCCGGACGCGCCGCTCCCGTCCAGGTCCGGCACGGCTCCGCCGACCCGATGGCGATCTTCCGCACCATGGCCGCCGCCGGGCTCGCCGCCTCCGAGGGCGGCCCCGTCTCGTACTGCCTGCCCTACGGGCGTACCCCGCTGGCCGAATCCGTCGCCGCCTGGCGCGACTCCGTCCAGTTCCTCACCGAGGAGAGCCGCGCGCACGGCCGCAGGGCCCACCTCGAATCCTTCGGCGGCTGCCTCCTCGGCCAGCTCTGCCCGCCCTCGCTGCTCGTCGCCGTCTCGGTGCTGGAATGCCTCTTCTTCACGGCCAACGGGGCGACGAGCGTCTCCCTCAGTTACGCCCAGCAGACCCACCCCGCCCAGGACACCGGCGCCCTCACCGCGCTGCGGCTGCTCGCCGACGAGTTCCTGCCGCCGTCCGTCGACCGCCACCTCGTGCTCTACACGTACATGGGCGTCTACCCGAAGACGGTGCCCGGCGCCCGGATGCTGCTGCGCCGCAGCGCCGAACTCGCCGTACGCGGCGGGGCGCAGCGCCTCATCGTGAAGACCGAGACCGAGGCGCACCGCATCCCGACCGTCGAGGAGAACCTGACCGCCCTGCGGATCGCCGCCGACGCGGCCCGCACCGCCCCGCGCGGCCCGCACCCGGGGGCGGGGGCCACCGGCGAGGCCGACGCGGAGGAGATCCTCGCCGAGGCCCGCGCCCTGGTCACCGCCGTCCTCGCGCTCTCCGACGACCTCGGCGTCGCCCTCCTGAAGGCCTTCGACCGGGGCCTCCTCGACGTGCCGTTCTGCCTGCATCCCGACAACCGGGGCGCCGTCCGGTCCACCGTCGCACCGGACGGGCGCCTGCAGTGGACGGACCTGGGCGCGCTGCCGCTGCTCACCACCAGCAGGAGGACCGTTCCGATGACCTCGCGCCAGCTCTCCGGCATGCTCGGCCGGGTCGCCCGTGAGCACGACCGGGCGGCGGCGGCGAACCCGCCGCCCGAGCCGGCGCCCCGCGAGCTCCCGGCGCCGTCCGCGGCGCCGCTGCGGATCGCGTTCGTCGGGATGGGCCCGCGCGGCCTCTCCGTACTGGAGCGGCTCGCGGCCCGCTGCGCCGCCCGGCCGCCCGCGCGGCCGATCGAGGTGTTCGCGGTGGATCCGTACGAGGCGGGGGCCGGACGGATCTGGCGGACGGACCAGTCGCCCTGGTTCCTGATGAACACCCCGGCGCAGGAGGTGACCATGTTCTCCGGGCCCGCCGACGACGGACCGCACCGGCCGGGCGCCGGGCCAAGCCTCGGCGCGTGGTGGGCCGAGGACGACCCGGCGGGCGCGGAGCCCGAGGGGTACGCGCCCCGGGCCGTCTACGGCCGCTACCTGACGTACGTCATGCGGCGGATCGAGGAGACCCTGCCGCACGGGCTCACCGTCCACCGCGTCCCCGCCCGGGTGATCTGCGCCGACCGCGCGCCCGGCGAGCGCGGGCAGGACGCGGCCCCGCACCGGCTGCGGCTGGACCGCGGGGACGTCCTCACCGTCGACCGGGTGCTCCTCGCCACCGGGCACCCGGTCAACGAGCTGGACGCGGACCAGCGCGCCTGGAAGCGGTTCGCCCGCGAACACAGCACCCCCGCCCGCCCCGTCCGCTACATCGCGGGCGGCTCCGCGAACGAGATGCCGCTCGCGGAGATACCGGCAGGCGCGCGCGTCGGCATCCTCGGCATGGGGCTCACCTTCTACGACATCCTCACCGAGCTCACCCTCGGCCGCGGCGGTACCTTCACCGAGGGCTGCGACGGCCTGCTCTACCTGCCGAGCGGCAAGGAGCCCCGCATCCACGCGGGTTCACGCGGGGGTGTGCCCCTGCTCACCCGGGGCGCCAACCAGAAGGGCCCCGAACACCGCTACCGAGCCCGGCTCTTCACCGCCGAACGGATGGCCGCCCTCCGCGCCGAGGCCGCGCCGCTCGACTTCGAGCGGGAGGTGCTGCCCTGGCTGCTCGCGGAGGTCAACCTCGTCCTCCTCGCCACCCGGATCCGCCAGGTCCACGGCCCCGAAGCGGCCGACGAGTTCACCGAGCGGGGGACGCAGGCCCTCGCGGACCGGCCCGACCGGGTCGACCGGCCCGACCGGCCCGACCGACCCGACCGGGTCGACCGGGTCGACCGGCCGGATCTGCGGATCCTGGAACGGCTCGCCGCCGCGTACCGGATCGACTCCCGGGCGCTCACCGGCCTCGACGCGCTCGCCCGCCCGTTCGGCGGCCGCCGCTTCGGCTCCCCGGCCGAGTACCACAAGGTGCTCACCGAATGGCTGCGCGCCGACCTGTTCGAGGCCCGCCAGGGCAACACCGACGGCCCTCTGAAAGCGGCCGCCGACGTCCTGCGGGACGTCCGGCAGACCATCCGTACCGTGGTCGACTTCGCCGGGCTCACCCCCGCGTCCCACCGCTGGTTCCTCACCGAGTTCGCCCCGGTCGCGGCGATGGTCTCCACCGGGCCCCCGCCGCTGCGCTCCGAGCAGTTCCTCGCGCTGCTCGCGGCCGGGGTCCTCGAACCGGTCGGCCCCGGCGCCCGGTTCGGCGCCGATGCCGTCGAGGGGCGGTTCGCGGTGGAGTCGGCCCAGGTGGAGAACTCCTGGGTCCCGCTCGACGTCGTCGTGGACGCCCGGGTACCCGGCACCGACCTCGCGGCCGACCGGGACCCGCTGATCCGCGGCCTGATGGTGGACGGCGAGATCCGCACCTTCACCAACGCGGCCGACGGCGCGGGGGAGTTCGCCACCGGCGGCCTCGACTGCACCGACTCGCCGTTCCATCCGGTACGGGCGGACGGCACGGTGGACGCCACCACCCATGTGCTCGGCATCCCCAGCGAGCACACCCGCTGGTTCACCCAGGTGGGCAGCGGCCGGCCCGGCCCGTGGGGCTCCTTCACCCGCGACGCGGACGCCGTCGCGGAGGCGCTGGCCGGCGGTGCGCGGTGAGCGTCGCCGGCCGTACGGACCGCCCGTCCGCCGCCCACGAGGAGTACCGGGCCGCGCGGGACGGGCTGCTGCGGCTGCGCGGCGACCGTGAGGCGGCCTGCGCCGCCTTCCGGTGGCCGCGGGCCGAGCACTTCAACTGGGCCCTCGACTGGTTCGACGTCATCGCCGAGGGCAACGACCGACCGGCCCTCGAACTCCTCGGCCACCCGGGGCCGGACGGCGGTGTCCCCGTCGTCGACCGGCTGACCTTCGCCGAACTCGCCGCCCGGTCCGACGCGTTGGCGACGGCCCTGCGCGACCTCGGAGTCGTACGCGGAGACCGCGTCCTGATCCTGCTCGGCACCCGCGCCGAGCTGTGGGAGACCCTGCTCGGCTGCATCAAGCTCGGCGCCGTCGTCGTCCCCTGCTACCAGGACCTGACCCGCGCGGAGGCGGCCGACCGGATCACGAGGGGCGCCGTCCGGCACGTGGTCGCCGCGCCCGAACCCGCCGAACTGCTCGACGGGTTGCCGGTGCCGGGGCTGCGGATGGCACCCGGCGTCGAGGGCCGGGCGGGCTGGGTCCCGTACCCCGACACCCGCCGTCCCGGACGGCCCCGGTTCGTCCCGGACGGGCCGACCCGGGCCGCCGACCCGTCCTTCTGCTACTTCACCTCCGGGACGACCTCCCTGCCCAAGCTCGTCGAGCACAGCCACGCCGGGTACGGCGTCGGGCACCTCTCCAGCCTGTACTGGAGCGGACTGCGCCCCGGCGACCGCCACCTCAACCTCTCCGCGCCCGGCTGGGCCAAGCACTCCTGGTCCAGCTTCTTCGTGCCCTGGGCGGCGGAGGCCACGGTCCTCGCGCCCCCGGACGGCGGCCTCCCGCCCGCCGTCCTGCCCGGCGTCCTCGCCGCGCACGGCGTCACGAGCTTCTGCGCGCCCCCGAGCGCCTGGCGCTCCCTCCTCCCGTACGTGACCGGTGGCGCGGACGCCCCGGCGCTGCGCGAGGCGACGGCGGCGGGGGAGCCCCTGACGGCCGAGACGGTGGAGCGGATCGAGACCGCGTGGGGGGTACGGGTACGGGACGGCTACGGCCAGACGGAGGCGACCGCGCTCATCGGCCGCGCCCCCGGCACCCCGGAACCGCTCGCCCCGCTCGGGCACCCGCTCCCCGGGTACCGGATCGTGCTGCGCGACCCGGAGACGGGGGAGACGGGCGGGAGCGGGGAGGTCTGCGTGGACCTGACGGAACGTCCACCCGGCCTGATGCTCGGGTACGCCGGGCTGCCCGAGCGCACGGCCGAGGCCTTCGCCGGCGGTCTGTACCGCACGGGGGACCGGGGCGAGCGGTGCGCGGACGGCTCGATCCGGCTGCTCGGCCGGATGGACGAGGTCTTCAAGTCGTACGGCCACCGGGTCTCCCCGATGGAGATCGAGGCGGTCCTGCGCACCCACCCGGAGGTGGCCGACGCGGCGGTGGTGCCGTGCGAGGACCCGGAGGGCGGCCTCGCGCCGTACGCGGTCGTCGAACTGCGGACGGCGGCGGGCGCCGAGCCGGAGCACGGGCGCGTCGCCGCGGAGCTCCTGGCCCTCGCCGCGGACCGGCTCGCGCCGGTCTTCGTACCGCGCGGCGTCGAGGTGATCGCCCACCTCCCCCGCACCCGCTCGGGCAAGGTACGCCGCGGCGAACTACGCCCGAACGTCTGACGGGCCCGCGGGGCGGGGACGGGGCCAGGAGCCGTCCGGGGCGGCAGGCCCCGGGCCCGCGAGCCGCCCCCGGACCTGCCCCAAGCCCGTCCGCCCCCCGCCGGCCAGGCGTCACGCCCTGACCGGCTCCCTCTCCGCCGTGCGCAGGAGGACCTCCGCCACGCCCCTGGCCCGTACCGCCGCCTCCGGTGTGCCCTCGCGGAGGGCCGTCACGATCGCGCCGTCGCCGAGCAGGGCGAGCTGGCGGGCCAGGGCCTCGTGGTCGCGGTAGCCGCCCTCGGCGAGCAGCCGGTCCAGGACCGCGATGACCTTCTCCTTGTGCTCGGCCGCCACGTGGTGCGCGGGGCTGTCCGGATCGGCGGTCTCGACCATGGTGTTGATGAAGGCGCAGCCCCGGAACGAGGCCGCCGCGAAGCGTTCCGCGAGGCCGTCGAAGAGCGCGAGCGGCAACTCCTGCGGGGAGCGTTCGCTGACCGCGATCCGGCCGTCGAACCAGGCCCGCCACATGCCGTCGCGGCGCCGCAGGACCTCGACGACCACGTCGTCCTTGCTGGGGAAGTGGCGGTAGAAGGAGGCGCGGCCGACTCCGGACTCGGACAGGATCCGCTCGATGCCGACGGCCCGGATCCCCTCCTCGTAGAACAGACGCTCCGCCGCGCTGAGGAGCCGTTCTTTCGCGTTCGTGGCCATAGCAGACGGTACCACTCGGTGCCGTATCGGTGATCCCGGTGCGGCGGAGCGGAGTGGTGGCGTCCCGTTGCGTTAGACGGAACCGATCAGTACCGTCTCGATGGTACCGATCAGTTCCGTCTTGGTCCGGCTCAAGGAGAGCTCCATGCCCCGCCTGCCCCAACTGACCGTCGAGACCGCCAACGAGGAGCAGCGCGAGCTGCTCGAAGGCACCCTCAAGCAGCTCGGCAAGCTGCCCAACCTCTACGCCGCCCTCGCCAACGGCCCCGCCGCCCTCCGCGGTTACCTCGCCATGCGCGAGGCCCTGGTCGGCGGCAGCTTCAGCGCCCGGCAGCGTGAGCAGCTCGCGCTCTACATCGCGCAGCGGAACGACTGCACGTACTGCGTCTCCGCGCACACCCTGCGCGGCGGCAAGGTGGGCCTGAGCGAGCAGGAGCTGCTCGACACCCGCCACGGCGGCGACGCCGGCGACCCGCACATGGACCAGGTGCTCCGCTTCGCCGGTGCCGTGATGGCCACCGGCGGCCGCGTCACCGACGAGGCCCTCGCCGACGCCCGCGCCGCCGGGGTCACCGACGCGGAGATCGCGGAGATCGTCGGACACGTCGCGCTCAACGTGCTGTCGAACTTCTTCAATCACGTAGCGCAGCCGGACTTGGACTTTCCGTTGGTCCCGGCGCACCTCGCCGAGTAGAGTCTTCGCGGCCGAGCAGGGGTGCCGGGCGCGACGAGGCGTCCGGCACCCCTCGCGGCTTTCAGACCGACTGGGGCGATCGAAACGGGTGGCCGACCAACCACCCGGTGCGAGGAACTGCCGCCTGCGCGCGGCAGGGGGGAATTCACGTGGACATCGACGCAAGAACCCTTCGGACCTTCCGCGAGGTGACCCTGACCGGGTCCTTCACCGGGGCGGCACGCCGTCTCGGGTACTCACAGTCCAGCGTCACGGCACAGATGCGCGCCCTGGAGAGGCAGGTGGGCGAACCGGTCTTCGAGCGGCTCCCCAACGGCGTCAGGCTGACCCACTCCGGCACCGTCCTGTGCGACTACGCGCGCCAGATCCTCACCCTCGTCGGCGAGATGGAGACCGCCCTGCGCAGGCCGTCCGCCAACCCGCCGCGCCTCACCGTGGGCATCGTCCCCGCCCTGGCGTACGGACAGCAGCTCGCCCGGGTCACCCACATGGGGCGGCGGCTCCTCTCCGGCGTCCAACTCGCCCTGCGCGTCATGGGAACCGCCGAGGTCCACGACGCCTTCCGGTCCGGAGCGATCGACGGCGCGCTCGTCCTCACGGTCGTCGACGCCGACGACCCGGCCGTCCGCTTAGCGGACCAGCTGCACACCGAGCGTTCCGACGACCTGACAGAAGTGCGGCTCCAGGAAGTCGAGTTCGTCCCCGTCACCGGCGTCGGCCACCGACGCGGCGGCCTCGGCCGCCAGGTCGTCATCGCCGACCCCGACTGTCCCTCCCAGCGCTGGCTCCCCGAGTTCCTCCGACTGCGCTGCGACAGCCCTCCCGAGATCCACGAACTCGGCTCCATGGCGGGCGTGCGCGCCGCCACCCAGTCGGGCCTGGGCTGCGCCATGCTGCCGATGGCCCTCGCCGCCTCCCACCAGGAGGCCGGCGGTCTGCGCCCCCTCCCCGGTGTGCCCCGGATGCGGTGGAACGCCTCTCTCGTCCTCGGCCGTTCCGACACCCGGCCCGCGCTCGACTGGCAGAACCTGACGGAGACGCTCCGCCGGGCGACGGCCCTCTCGGCGATGCACCCCGACGATCCCGACCCCGCGCGCCCGGTCGACGTCCTCGGCGGAGAAGCCGCCGCACTCGACCCGGACCCGAGCATCGCGTCCTGATCCGCGATCGTCGGCCTTCCCCCTGAGAGCAGGGTGAGGCCCGGTGTCGGACACGGGGGATCTCCGGCACCGGGCCTCTGTTGAATATTGTACGAGACATGGAGAGGTGACGTGCACACCCGGGCCGGCCGCCGCTCCGGCCCCGCGTGCCCCCTGTCCGAGGCGCGGCAGAACGGGCGAACAGGGGACGTACGGGGTAGAAGTCCTCTGAGACGCGGATGCGGCCGCGGCGAAGCCCTCGCCCCCCCGGCCGCGCCGCCCGTGACGCCGAGGAGGCCCGCCATGGACGGCAGAAGCACAGGATTCGTGCACTCCTTCAACCGCGCCGGCGGGTACGGGTTCGTCGTCCCCGTCGGCTCCGACGAGCAGGTCTACTTCAGCGCCGCGGACATCGAGGGGGAGGGGCACTCGCTCTCCGAGGGGCAGCAGATCTCCTTCGTCCTCGTCCTGGGCGACGGCCGCTTCGAGGCGAAGGAACTCCGCGTCTGAGGCCGCGCGGGCACGGCCCCGCCCCCGGCCCGGTCAGACGCCCGGCGCCGCAGGGAGCGCGTCCATGAAGGAGCTGACCGAGAACACCGCGCGTCCCGGGCCCGCCGGACCGTATCCGGGCGGCGCGGTCAGCCCGTGCTCCTCGAGCGTCGCCGTGTACGCCTCGAGGAGGCGCAGGTGGTACTCGAGCGGCGCGCCGTCCGGGTTCTCACGGCCCAGCGGGGTCGTCGGCTCCGGGCACCAGGTGGTGAAGCGGGGGGTGATCCCGCGCGACATGAAGAACCGCAGGCCCTCCCGGGTGGAGGCGATGGCCTCGTCCACGGTCAGGAAGCCGGAGGGGCGGGCCATCTCGACACCCGCGACGAAGTTCGGGATGACGTTGCGCGGCCCGAAGACCTCGGCCGAGTCCAGGATGCGGCGGTGCCACTCGTCCCGGCCGATGTACCGCTCCTTGCCGGGGCAGTACAGCTCGAAGAGCCGGCGGTCCCACACCTCGTAGTTCGGGTGGTAGATCCGGATGCCGTAGTCGTGGAAGCGCTGGACGTCCTCCTTCGGCAGGGCCTGGGCGACGACCTTGCCGATCCAGCGGCCGGGGAAACGCTCCTCGATCGCGCGCGCGTACTGGCCGTAGAAGTCCGCCTCGTCCTTCCCGCCGACCTGGGAGGTGACCGCCCCGCCGGTGAGGGTGTACGCGGTCGACGTACGGGCCGTGTCGTGGCGGTCGATGATCTCCAGGGCCTCCAGGACCTCGTCGACCGGCTTCACCCCGGTGTACGGGCGGCCCGCCGCCTTGTGCTGGCGCCAGTTGTGGTTGATGTCGCAGTACTGGCACTCCTCCTTGGCGCCGAAGTACTGGCAGACCCGGAAGACCGTCAGATAGATCAGATAGCCCCACTGGATGGTGGGCGCGACCTCCATCACGGACTTGCCGTTCGTCAGCGGGTGCCGGTAGTACTCCGGCATCGGCGGCAGGCCGACGTCGGCGATCCGGACCCCGTCGAGGAACAGCGCGAGCGTCCCGTCGGCGTCCGGCGCCACCCGGTACGGGGACGAGGGGTTGACCCGTACCGACACCACCGTGCGGCGCAGCCCGTACGGCCCGCCGGTGAGGACGATCTCCTCCGGCGGGCGGTTCAGCGCCGCCTCGCCGAGCTCCGGCAGCGTGCGGTGGTCGAAGGAGAAGATGAAGTACGACTTCGGCTTCACCTCGCCCCCGTCGTTGCCGGTCAGCGCGGACGGGTCGAAGGCGAGCCCGCCGCGCAGCAGGTCCTCCTTGAACACGGCCTCCGGAGGGATCCCGGGGAAGCGGTCCATGAGGGATTCCACGACAGCGGTACGGGTCGGGGCAGCGCTGGACACAGGCGGATCTCCAGTGGTGAGAGACGACGGAGCCGACACCTTCACGCTACGCGCGCGTGCCTCCGGGACGGCGACCGGGACCCCGGGTGATGCTGGACGTGCCACGATCCGCCCACCCGGACCGACGCCAGGAGAGCACCCATGAGGATCAACCTGACCAGTCTTCTCGTCGACGACCAGGAGAAGGCCCTGCGCTTCTACACCGACATGCTGGGCTTCCGGAAGAAGACGGAGGTCCCCCTCGGCGACCACCGCTGGCTGACGGTGGTCTCGCCGGAGGACCCCGACGGCGTCGAACTGGTCCTGGAGCCCGACGTCGCCGTCCCCGCCGCCCGGACGTACAAGGCCGCCCTGGTGGAGGCCGGCATCCCGCTCACCTCCTTCGCCGTGGACGACGTGCGCGCCGAGTACGACCGGCTGAAGGGGCTCGGCGTCCGCTTCACCCAGGACCCGGTGGACATGGGCCCGGTCACCGTCGCCATCCTGGACGACACCTGCGGCAACCTGATCCAGATCGCCCAGTACGCGTAGGAGGGGCCCCCATGACGACCCCCGAGCATCCCCCGGTCCCGCCGACCCCCATGGACACGGTCACGCTGGAGCGGCACATCGCCGCCGACCCGGAGGCCGTCTTCCGTCTCCTCACCGACCGTGGGAGATGGCTGTCCTGGATGGGCGTCGACGGCACGTTCTCCTTCGAGCCGGGCGGTGCCTACCGCACCCGGGTCACCGGCGACAGCGTCGCGTCCGGCCGTTTCATCACCGTCGACCCCCCGGCGCGGCTCGTCTTCAGCTGGGGCTGGGAGACCGGCCCCACGGCCGGCCCCACGGCCGTCCCGCCCGGCTCCAGCACGATCGAGCTCACCCTCAGGCCCACCCCGGACGGCACGCTCCTGCGGCTGATCCACAGCGGCCTGCCCTCCACGGAGGCCTGCGAGGCCCACGCCGAGGGCTGGCAGCACTACGTCGACCGCCTCGCCGCCCGCGCCGAGGGCGCGGACCCCGGCGAGGACGGCTGGACCCGGTATCCCGGAGGCTGAGAGCCGGCGGGCGCGCGGCCGGGGTGGGGGCCGACCGCGTGCCCACCCGGCGCGCCGCCGTACGGCTACCGCGCCCCGTACGGCTACCGCGCCCCGTACGGCTACCGCGCGCCACCCGCCCGGCGCGTCAGGCGCCCACCGGTACCGGCACCGGCGTACGAGCCGGAGCGCCCGCCCCGAGCTCGCGGACGAGCCGCAGCCCGAGGCGCAGGTACGCGGCGAGGTCCGCCCGGGGCGCCTTGCGGACGAGGTGGCGGATCGCCTGCATGGCCTCCCAGGCGGAGGCGTGCGCCAGGGACCCGCCCCAGCCGTCGCCGAGACCGTCCCACAGGTACGCGCTGAACCCGAGCTGGAGCGCCCCCGCCCGCCGCCGCTCCTCCTCGTGCGCGTCCAGGGCCCTTACGAAGAATCGTTCCGCCTCGACGGGGGGAAGCGCGGACCGGATGATGCGCAGGTACGGCGCCACGAGCGACGCGACCTCGGGGCACTCCCCGCCGGGAACGACCGGGTCGGCGGGAACGACCCGGTCACCGGGAACGACCCGGTCACCGGGAACGGGTGCCGTGATGGGCTCGCATGTGTGAGTCATGAACCCATCGATACGTCATCTCATCGCAGGATTTGTCGTGGCGCGCCGTCACGAACTCGTGAGGACGACGAGTTGGCGGGTCGCGCGGGTCAAGGCGACATAACGGTCGACCGCCCCCTCGATCCCCTCGCCGAAGGCCTCCGGGTCGACGAGGACGACCAGGTCGAACTCGAGGCCCTTCGACAGCGTCGGCGTCAGCGACCGGACCCGGTCGCTCGGCCGGAACCTGGGGGCGCCGATGACACAGGCCGTTCCCTCGGCGTGCGCGGCGAGCCAGTCGTCGAGGACCGTGTCGAGCTCGTCCACGGATCCGTGGACGACCGGGATGCCGCTGCTGCGGACGGACGTCGGCACGTTCGCGTCCGGGAGCGCGGCCCGGATGGCCGGCTCGGCCTCCGCCATGACCTCTTCCGGCGTCCGGTAGTTGATGCTCAGGGACGCCACGGAGATCCGGTCGAGCCCGACCCGGTCGAGGCGCTCCTGCCACGACTCGGTGAACCCGTTCCTGGCCTGGGCGCGGTCTCCGACGATGGTGAAGCTCCGGGACGGACAGCGCTGCAGCAGCATCTGCCACTCCGCGTCCGTCAGCTCCTGCGCCTCGTCCACGACGACGTGCGCGAACGGTCCCGCGAGCAGGTCGGACTCGGTGCCGGGCAGCGCGGCCTCGTCGACCAGGCTGTCCTTGAGGTCCTGCCCGCGCAGCATCGTCACCGCGCCTTCGCCGTCGACGTCGGCCGCGAGCACGTTGTCGATGACTTCGGCCATGCGCGCGCGTTCGGCGGCGACCGTGGCCCGGTGGCGACGCGCGCGCCGGGCGGCCTCCGGATCGCCGAGCCGCTGCCGCGCCGCGTCCAGGAGCGGCAGATCGGAGACCGTCCAGGCCTGGGCTTCCTCGCGCTGAAGCGTGCGGACGTCCTCACGGCTCAGCCAGGGAGCGCACTTCCGCAGGTACGCGGGGACCGACCACAGGTCCCCGACGAGGTCGGCCGCCTCAAGGAGCGGCCAGGCGCCGTGCAGGGCGTCGGCCAGTTCCTCGTCCTGCCGCAGCGACCTGCGGAACTGGTCCTCGGGCACCTCGCCGTCGAGCTTGGCGAGCAGGATCGTGCCGAGCTCCTCCCAGATCTGCTCCCGGGCCTCGTTGTGCGGCGTGCCGGTCTCCGGCGCCTCGAACGCCTCGGCCCAGTCGGCCGCGGTGAGCCGGACGTCGGCCCAGTCGGTCGAGACCGTCATCCCCTGGGTGGGCGGCTCCTCGTAGAACCTGACGGCCGTCTCGATCGCCCGCACCATGTCCGCGGACGACTTCAGGCGGGCCACCTCCGGGTCGCGCTCGGCCGCCGCCCGCGCGCCCTCGGCGACCAGGTCCCGCACGGTGCAGGTCTGCACCCCCTCCTCGCCGAGGCTGGGCAGGACATCGGCGACGTACGCCAGATAGGGCTGGTGCGGTCCGACGAACAGCACACCGCCCTTGCGGTGACCGAGGCGCGGGTCCGCGTAGAGGAGGTGCGCGGAGCGGTGCAGCGCGACGACGGTCTTGCCCGTGCCGGGGCCGCCGTCGACGACGAGGGTGCCGCGCGAGCCCGCCCGGATGATGGCGTCCTGGTCGGCCTGGATGGTGGCGAGCACGTCCCGCATCCGGGGCGACCGGCTGCCGCCGAGGCTGGCGATGAAGGCGGACTGGTCGTCGAGGGCCGCGTGGTCGTCGAGGCCGTCGGCGGTGAACACCTCGTCCCAGTAGTCGCCGATCCGGCCGTTGTGCCAGCGGTACCTGCGGCGGCTCGCGAGCCCCATCGGGTTGGCGTGGGTGGCCGCGAAGAACGGCTCGGCGGCGGGGGAGCGCCAGTCGATGAGCAGCCGGCGCCCCGTGCTGTCGGTGAGACCGAGGCGTCCGACGTACACGGGCTCGGTGCCGTCCGCGCCGACGATGCGTCCGAGGCACAGGTCGAGACCGAAGCGGCGCAGGGTGCGCAGCCGGCCGGTCAGCCGGTGGATCTCGGCGTCCCGGTCCATCGCCTCCCGGCCGGCGCCGCCGGGCGCCTTCCGTGCCGCGTCGAGACGGTCGGACAGTTCGGCGATCGACTCCCGGAGGCTCTCCGCGACGGCCGCGAAGTGCCGCTCGTCACCGGCGATCAGCGCCGGGTCGGCCTTGGGGGCGAGACGGTCGGGAAGGTCGAACGCGCTGGTGTCGTACGACCGGTCCAGCGACGAAAGCACACGCACGGGGTGGGACTCATTTCTGCAGGGGCCGAGGTGAGACCGTGATTCTGCGGTATCACCGGGGCCTTGCCGCAAGCCCCCCTGTGCGCTATAAGTTGAGAGTGGCAAGAGGACGGTGTTCCCCTTGCCCTTTCTCATGTCACTCCCCGTGCCGCTCCCGCCGTTCCGCCGCGATCAGTGCGGCACCACCGCGCCGGCGTAGACGTTGTCCGGGGTGACGACCTCCGTGACCGCCCTGGCGAGCAGCGTCGACGGCTCCTGGCCCTGGTGCAGGATGTCCGTGTTGATCATGACGACCAGGGTGGCCTTCTTCGACGGCAGGTAGACCGTCACGGTCTCGTACCCCGGGATGGATCCGTTGTGCCCGATCCAGCCGTTGGTCTCCAGGATCCCCAAGCCGTAGGTGGTGCCCGGGAAGCCGGTCGGCAGCGTCCTGAGCCGCTGCGCCTGGGTCTCGGGGCTGAGCAGTTCGCCGGTGGCGACGGTCTTCGCCCAGCGCTTCAGGTCGTGCACGTTCGAGATCATCGCCCCGGCCGCCCAGGCCCAGCTCGGGTTCCAGTCCGTGGCGTCGGTGACCGCGCCGCTCAGCGACTGGTCGGTGTAGCCGCGTGCGTGCGGCTCGGGGAACTCCGCGCCCTTCGGGAAGAGCGTGTGGCGCAGGTGCGCGGGCCGGAGCACCCGCTCGTGGATGACGTCGGCGAGGCGCTTCCCGGTGACCTTCTCGATCACCAGGCCGAGCAGGATCAGGTTGGAGTTGGAGTACTGGAACGTCGTGCCCGGCGCGGAGGTGTTGGGGTGCCGGTAGCCGTACGAGAGCAGCTCCCAGGGGTTGTACGGGCGCTTCGGCTCGGTCTGCAGGTCGCGGATGAAGTCGGGGTCCGAGGTGTACGGGAAGAGCCCGCTGCGCATCTCGGCGAGGTGGCGCAGGGTGATCCTGTGCCCGTCGGGCACGCCTCGGACGTAGTCGGAGATCGGGTCGTCGAGGCGGATCTTCCCGTCGTCGACGAGCTGGAGCAGCGCGGTGACCGTGAAGGTCTTGGTCTCGCTGCCGATCCGGACGTAGGTGTCGACGGGCATCGGCTTCCGGGTGGCGGTGTCGGCGACGCCGGTCGCGCGGACGTAGCAGCCCTTGCCCGGCATCCACAGCCCGACCACGACACCGGGGATGTCCGCCTGCCTGCGGACGTCCTCGATCGTCTTGTCCAGCTTCGCCGTGAGGCCCTGACCGAGACCGCCCGGCCGGCAGTCCTCCTCGCCGTGCCGGCCGACGTCCGCGGCGTGCACGGGGCCGGCGGGAGCGACCGCCGTCGAGGTCAGCACGGACGCCGCGAGCAGCGTCGCGGCGAGCAGTCTGCGGTGGTGGGTACGTCGCATGTCGGGACGCCTCTTCCTGGTCACGGGCACGGAGGGCTACATCAGCACCGGAACGCGGCCGGGGGCGCTCCCCACCCGGAGTGCCTTCCGGCGAGTCCACTCGTTCGGCGCCACCGCGCGACCTCGTGACCGGGTCCCGCGCGAGTCAGCCGGCGGAAGCCGCCGTCAGCGCGACGGGCGCGGGCAGCGGGATCTCGAAGTGCACCGTGCCGAAGCCGCCGTGCTCGCCCGTCGTCCGGGCGTCGAAGACCTCCGTCGCGAGGCCCCGCCAGAACGCCTCGGCGCCGGGGATGTCGACGTTCGTGTGCAGGTAGACGCTCTCGTAGCCGGGGACCCCTGCGGCGTACGCGCAGGCCGCCCCGACCATGACGCGGGCCAGCCCGTGCCGCCGGTGCTCCGGACGCACGTACACCCGGAGCAGCTGGGCCGTGCGCCCCGACGGGTACCGGTCGGCCAGCGCGCGGGGGTGCGGCGGATGGGCTGGCCCCCGGGAGTTCACCGCGGTGGTGCCGACGACCTCGCCGTCGAGCACGGCCACGAGGAGGGCGTGCCGGGGGTGGTCGAGGTAGCTGCGCCGGAGGTCCACGACGTCCTCGTGCCACTCGGGCACGTACCCGTATCCGAACTCGCCGTAGAACGTGTCGAGCATGACGCTGCGTGCCCCCGGAACGTCCTCCGGGCGTGCGTGCCGCACCAAGTAGCGGCCGATTCCGATCTGTTCCCGCTGATCCATGGCGGCACGGTACCCGAACAACCCACCTGTTGGAAATGAAAACGATTTCAGATAGCGTCTCCTCCGGCTCGCGGGGAGCGAGCCGTCGCAGCGGCCGCACGGGCCGGTCCGAGAGGGAGTCGCGTGGGACATCTGCTGGTGATCGAGAGCTGGGTGGGGTCGATGAGCAGGCTGCTGCCCCGGGCGATCCGCGAGGGCGGACACGAGTTCACCTTCGTCACCCGGGACCTGCACCACTACCTGCGGGCGGCCCCCGCCGACGGGCCGCACCCCCTGCTCGCCGCGCGCAACGTCATCACCGTCGACACCAACGACCCGGACACGCTGCTGCCCCACCTGGAGCGGCTGCACGCGGTACTCGGCTTCGACGGGGTCCTCTCCTCCTGCGACTACTACCTGCCCGTGGTGGCCCGCGTCGCGGAGCGGCTCGGCCTCCCGGGCCCGGCGGCCGACGCCGTCGAAGGAGCCTGCCGGAAGGACCTCACCCGGCGGCTCCTGGCCGACGCGGCCGTGCCCGGACCCCGGTACGCCGTCTGCGCCGACCCGGCCGAGGCCGCGGACGCCGCCCGCGGGATCGGCTACCCGCTCGTCGTCAAACCCGTCGACCTCTGCGCCGGGATGCTGGTCCGCGAAGTCAGGAACGAGCGTGAACTGGCCGACGCCGGCCGCGCGTTGGCGGACTTCCCGGTCAACGCCAGAGGTCAGGACCGCACCCCGGTCCTCCTCCTCGAAGAGCTGCTCACCGGACCCGAGGTCAGCGTGGAGACCGTGTCCCGCCGGGGCGCCACCCACGTCGTCGGCGTCACCGACAAGAGCATCGGCGGCGCGCCCGCCTTCATCGAGACCGGGCACATGTTCCCCGCCGCCCTCACGCCGGCCGACACCGCCGCCGCCGTCGACACCGCCCTGGCGGCCGTCAAGGCGCTCGGCCTCGACGACGTGGTGTGCCACACCGAGATCAAACTGACCCCGGAGGGGCCCCGAGTGGTCGAGGTCAACCCCCGGCCCGCCGGAAACCGGATCACCGAACTCGTCCGGCACGTCACCGGCGTCGACCTCGCGGCCGCCGCCGTCGACGTCGCCCTCGGCCGCACCCCCGACCTCACCGCGCACCCCACCGGCGTACGGAGCGCCGCCATCGCCTTCCTGCTGCCCGACACCGCCGGAACGCTCACGGCGATCGAGGGCGCCGACGCCCTGAAGGACCGGCCCGACGTAAGGGAACTGACCCTCGCCGAACCCGGCCGCACCGTCCGCCCCGCCGCCAGCAACAACGAGTACCTGGGCCACGTCATGACGGTCGATACCGAGGGGGACGGCGCCCGCGCCACGGCCGAACACCTCGTCGCCACACTGCGCCCTTGTTACGAGCGCTGCCCGGCGGTGTCCGCGTGAGCAGCCCGAGCGCACCGACGCTCCATGAACCCGCCGTCCGTACCGTCGACGGACTCGTCGACGCCGTGCGCGCCGGCGCCTACGGTCCCGACCCCGCCGGGCAGCGGGTGGCGCTGGCCTTCTCCACCTCCCAGGCCGTCCGGCACGACGGCCGCGCCGGCGGCTACCGCAACGAGGTCCTGAGCCTGCGCCTCCACGCGGCCGTCGGCTCCTGCGCCGTCGAGCCGGGGGCGCTCGGCCCGGCCGCCCTCGACGACTGCGTCGGAGCCACCGTCGCGGAACTCCTCGACCACCCGCTGCTCCCCGTACGGATCGCCGCCCTCGACGCGTACCTGATGCACACCCGCCCGCACACCCCCGAACACGGCGCCCACATCGTCACCCTGCCGTCCGGCAGCTCCCTGGAGCGGTCCCGCGCCCGGGCCCGCGCGGTCGTCGACCTCCTGCCGGAGACCGGGGCCGACCGGGTCCTCGTCGTCGGCGTCGTCAACTCCCTCCTGGAACGGCTGCGGGAACGCGGCACCGGTTACGTACCCTGCGACCTCAAGGGCGGCAGCACCGAATGGGGCGAGGCCGTCCGCACCGACGCCCTGGCGGAGTTGGAGCACTGCGACGCCGTCCTCGCGTCCGGCATGACCCTCGGCAACGGCACCTTCCAGCCGCTCCTCGACCACGCCGCCGCGACCGGCAAGCCGCTGGTCATGTTCGCGCAGACCGGCAGCGCCGTCCTGCCCCGTCTGCTCGGCGCCGGGATCACCGCCGTGTCCGCGGAGCCGTACCCCTTCTTCTGGCTCGACGGCGGCCCCGGCGTCATCCACCGCTACGGCGGCCCCGACGCCGCCCCCGGCGTGACCCACCGCGACGGAGGCCCCCGGTGACCACCGCTCCCGTGCTGCACCGGCAACCGGCCGGCGCGGCCGCCAACCCCGGTCTGCTGCCGCTCATCGGCCGCACCCCGCTCGCCCGGATCACCACCGAACTGCCCCTCCCGCACCCCGGGTTCTGGGCGAAGCTCGAATGCCTCGGCGCGGGCGGCATGAAGGCCAGGGCCGCGCTCTCCATGCTGCGCGGCGCCCGCCGCCGCGGCGAGCTGAGGCCCGGGGCGCCCGTCGTCGAGTCCACCTCCGGCACCCTCGGCATCGGACTCGCCTTCGCGGGACAGGCCCTCGGCCACCCCGTCGTCCTCATCGGCGACATCGAACTCGAACCCAGCATGCGGCAGTTGCTGCGCTCCTACGGCGCCAGGCTCGAACTCGTCGACCGCCCCGAGCCCGAGGGCGGCTGGCAGGCCGCCCGCATCGCCCGGCTCCACCAGGTGCTCGCCCGGACACCGGACGCCTACTGGCCCGACCAGTACAACAACCCGGACAACGCCGCCGGATACGCCTCCATGGCCGCCGAACTCCGCGACCAGCTCGACCACCTCGACGTCCTGGTGTGCAGCGTCGGCACCGGCGGCCACAGCGCGGGACTCGTCGGCCCGCTGCGCCGCCGCTGGCCCCGCCTGAAGGTGATCGGCGTCGACTCCGTCGGCTCGGCCATCTTCGGCCAACCCGCCCGCCCCCGCCTCATGCGCGGACTCGGCAGCAGCATCCACCCCCGCAACGTCGCCCACCACCTCTTCGACGAGGTCCACTGGGTGGGTCCCGCCGAGGCCGTCGACGCCTGCCGCCGGCTCGCCCGCACCAACTTCGTCAGCGGCGGCTGGAGCACCGGGGCCGTCGCCCTGGTCTCCGCCTGGGCCGCCCGGGTGGCAGCGGGCGCGGTCGTCGCGACCGTGTTCCCTGACGGCCCGCACCGCTACCTCGGCACGGTCTACGACGACGACTTCTGCCACGCCCACGGCCTCGACACGGCCGAACTCCGCGTCCGCCCGCTGGAACTCGCGCACCCGCGCGCCGCGGAAGCCGTCGGCTGGGCCCGCTGCCGCCGCGTCCTCGCCCCCGCGCCACCGCCCCCGAGCCGTCTCCCGGCCCCGACGCGCACGCCCGGAGGCGCCGCATGAAGGTCACTTGGCACACCACCGCACTCGAACTGGCCGAACCGCTGCGGATCTCCCGCTCGGTGATGGCCCGCCGCGACGCCGTCTGGATCTGCGTGGAACAGGGCGGCCTGCGCGGCTGGGGCGAAGCCGTCAGCAGCGACTACCTCGGCCTGCCCACCGACAGGATCGTCCACCACCTCACCGCCGTCCGCCCGCTCCTGGAACGCCTCCCGGACCCCGAGACCGCCTGGGAGGACCCCGCCGCGGCCGGCCTCACGCCCGAACTCCCGGCCGGTGTCCTCGCCGCCGTCGAGGCCGCCCTGCTCGACCTCACCGGCAAGCGGTCGGGCCGAGCCGCCCACCTGATGCTCGGCTCGCCCGACGCGCCGGCCGCGGTCACCGCCCGGACGATCGGCATCGTCGCCCCCGTACCGGCGGCCGCCCAGGCCGCCCGGCTCGCCGTGAGCGGCTTCACCGTCCTCAAGATCAAGGCAGGATCCCCCGACCCCGCCGATGACCTCGCCCGCGTCGACGCCGTCCGCACCGGAGCCCCCGAGGCGAGCCTCCTCCTCGACCCCAACGGAGCCTGGAACGAACGCCAGGCCCATGCGCTGCTGCCCCGGTTCGCCGCCCTCGGCGTCACCGCGGTCGAGCAGCCCATCGCGCCCGGCGACCACGCCGCGCTCGCCCGGGTGGCGAAGGAGTCCCCGATCCCGGTGATCGCCGACGAGGACGCCGTCACCTACGAGGACGCGACCGCCCTCGCCGGGCTCGTCCAGGGCGTCAACGTCAAACTCGCCAAGTGCGGGGGAGTACGGGCCGCCCTACGCATCCACGAGGCCCTGCGCGGCAGCGGCACCGAGCTGATGCTCGGCTGCCTCACCGCCAGCTCCCTCGGCATCGCCCCGGCCGTCCACCTCGCCGACCGGGCCCGCTGGGTGGACCTCGACGGGCACCTGCTGCTCGCCGACGACCCCTGGTCGGGCATCGGCGGCCGGGACGGAACGGTACGGCCCTCGGGCCGGGCCGGCCTGGGCGTGCGGCGCACGGAGGCGGAGCCGCGTACCCGGGCGGCGGCCTCCGCGGGGCTCCGGGCCCAGGGCGCGGCGGAGGCGGCCGCGCCATGAGCACCCTCGCCGCGATACGGACCTTCCCCCTCGCCATACGCCTGCTCCTCGTCAACCAGCTCGGCGTCAACACCGGCTTCTACCTGCTCGTCCCCTACCTCGCCACCCACCTGTCCGACGACCTCGGCCTCTCGGCGGCGGTCGTCGGCGTGGTCCTCGGCCTGCGCAACCTCAGCCAGCAGGGCCTGTTCCTCATCGGCGGCTCGGCCTCCGACCGGCTCGGCGCCCGGGGGGTGATCATCGCGGGCTGCGCCCTGCGCACCGTCGGCTTCGGCCTGTTCGCCCTCGGCGACACTCTGCCCCTGCTCCTGGCCGCGTCCGTGCTCAGCGGGCTCGCGGGGGCCCTGTTCAACCCCGCCGTCCGGACGTACGTCGCCCAGGAGGCGGGGGACCGCAAGGCCGAGGCGTTCGCCCTGTTCAACGTGTTCGCCACGACCGGCGCCCTGCTCGGCCCGCTGCTCGGCGGACTGCTCCTGCTCGTCGACTTCCGTGCCGCGGCCGTCGCCGCCGCGGCCGTCTTCGCCGTACTGACCCTCGCCCAGCTGCTCGTCCTGCCCGCCCGCCCGGTGCCGACGGCCGACACCCCGCTGCTCGGCGACTGGCGGGAGACGCTCCGCAACCGCCGGTTCCTGGCGTTCTCCCTCGCCATGATCGGCATGTACGGCCTCGAGAACCAGCTGTACCTGCTGCTGCCGCACGCCGCCGCCCACGCGTCCGGCTGGGCGGGCGCGACCGGCCTGCTGTTCCTCGCCGGAACCGTCACGAGCCTGCTGTTCCAACTGCGCATCACCCGCGCCCTGAAGGCCCGCGGCGACCGCGCCCGCTGGATCACCACCGGCCTCGCCGTGATGGGCCTCGGCTTCGTCCCCCCGGCCCTCGTCGCGGGGGCGTCAGAGCCGCACCCGCTGCGGCTCCTCGCGGTGCTCGCCGGGGCGCTGCTGCTGCACGTCGGCGTGATGATCGCCTCGCCGTTCGTGATGGAGCTGATACCCGCCTTCGGCCGGGAGAGCCTCACCGGCACCTACTACGGACTGTTCTACCTGGTCTCCGGCGTCGCCGCGGCGGCGGGCAGCGCCGGCGTCGGCTGGTCCATGGACACCGCGGGAACCACCGGCCTGAGCTGGCTGCCCTACGCCTGCTGCACCGCCCTCGGCGTGGGCTCCGCGGTCGCAGTCGCCCGGCTGCGGCGGCGCGGGGCCCTGCCCGAAGGCGACCCCGCAGAGCCGCCCCCGCCCGCGCCCACCGGCGTACGACCCCGAAGCGAGACCACGTGACCGCGCACGCGACCAGTGGCGCCAACCTGCTCACCGACCACCCGGAACTCTACGAACAGCGGTTCCCCGACCCCGACCGCCTCGCGGCCCGCTGGACCGAGGAGACGCTGACCCGGTACGGCTCCGGGCCCCGCGTCCTGGACGTCGGCTGCGGCACCGGCCGCGACGCGGCCTGGCTGCACGGCACCGCGGGCCGGGACGTCACCGGCATCGACACGTCCGAGGCCATGCTCGCGCACGCCCGCGCCCACCACCCGGGCCCGGCCCACCGGTGCGCCGACATGCGGGACTTCGACCTCGGGACCGTCTTCGACGCCGTGGTCTGCCTGGACAGCGCCCTGCTGTACTGCCACACCAACGACGACCTGACGGCGTTCCTCACCCGCTGCCGCGCCCACCTCGCACCCGGCGGGCTGCTCGTCGCCGAGATGCGCAACGGCGCCTTCTTCCTCGGAAACACCGAACTGCTCGACGGATCGCGGACCGCCTCCTTCGACTGGCAGGGCACCACCTACACGTCCCACACCACCCTGTGGATCGACCACGGCGCACAACTCCTGCGCCGCCGCCGCACCTGGACCGCCGACGACGGCTCGGCGCCCGAGGAGCAGCACTCCGCCTGGCGGCTGCTCTTCCCCCAGGAGCTCCGGCACTTCCTCACCACCGCCGGGTTCGAGGTGCTCGCCCTCCACGACGGCCCCGGACCCCGTACCGAACCGCCCTGGAGCGAAGGGGCCGCCCCGTACGGGACCGCCCGCTCCGACCGCCTCCACCTCGTCGCCCGCCTCACCGCTCCTCCCACCGACAACGGAGACAGCACACCGTGAACGATCCCCGCCCCCGCCCCGCCCTCGCCCGCAGAGGCTTCCTCATCGCCACCGGCGCCACCGCGGGCGCCCTCGCCCTCACCGCCGGCTGCTCGACCGGAACCGGAACCGGCACCGCCGCCGATCCCGCCGCCGGTCCCCGGAACGGCACCCCCCAGCGCGGCGGCACCCTGCGCGCCGCCTTCGCGGGCGGCGGGGCGGGCGAGACCCTCGACCCGCACGCCGCCAACCTGTTCGTCGACGCCGCCCGCGCCAAGGCCCTCTTCGACAAGCTCGCCGACTTCGGCGCCGACCTCGCCCCCGTACCCCGGCTCGCCGCACGCTGGGAGCCCAACGCCAGGCTCGACACCTGGAAGATCACCCTGCGCGAGGCCGTCTTCCACGACGGCCGGCCCGTCACCGCCGAAGACGTCCTCCACAGCTACCGCCGCATCGCCGACCCCCAGGGCACCTTCCGGGCCAAGGCCTCCCTCGAACCCATCGACCTCGCGGCGAGCCGCGCCCTCGACCCGTCCACCGTCGAGTTCCGGCTCAAGCGCCCGTACGCCGAATTCCCCAACGTGCTCGCCGCGTTCGGCGCGTACATCGTCCCCAAGGGCAGCACCGACTTCGACCGGCCCGTCGGCTCCGGCCCGTTCCGCTTCGTCTCCTTCAAGCCCGGCAGCTCGCTCCTCGTCAAGCGCAACGACACCTACTGGGACGGCGCCCCCCACCTCGACCAGGTCGAGTTCGTCATCGCCACCGAGGAGTCGGCCCGCGTCAGCGCCCTGCTCGGCGGCCAGGTCCAGTACGCCCACGAACTCACCCCCGCAAGCGCCCGCACCCACGAGGGCAGGGGCAGGATCGAGATCATCCGCCTGCCCGGCAGCGGCATGCAGGGCTTCGTGATGAAGACCGACCGGCCCCCCTTCGACGACAAGCGGGTCCGCCAGGCGTTCTTCCTCATCGCCGACCGCCAGGAACTCGTCGACGGCGCGCTCTCCGGCGCCGGCGAGATCGGCAACGACCTCTTCGGCAAGGGCTACCAGTACTACGCCTCCGACCTCCCGCAGCGCACCCAGGACCTGGCCAAGGCCCGCGCCCTGCTGAAGGAGGCCGGCGCCGAAGGCCTCAAGGTCACCCTGGACACCGCCCCCGCCGGCACCGGCTTCATCGAGGCGGCGGGCATCTTCAAGGAACAGGCCGCGAAGGCCGGCGTCACCGTCGAGGTCCGGGTCGGCAACAAGGACACGTACTGGAAGGACATCCTGAGCAACGGCAGCTTCGCCTCCTACCGGTCCGGCGCCATGCCCATCGAGTCCCACGTCTCCCAGCGCCTGCTCACCGGGTCCACCACCAACGCCACCAAGTGGCAGCACAAGGACTTCGACGCCCTCTACCAGCAGGCCCAGGCCACCCGCGACGACAAGCAGCGCGCCGCCCTCTACGCCCGTATGCAGCGCCGTCTGCACGACGAGGGCGGCTTCCTGATCTGGGGCTTCGCCGACTGGATCGTCGCCACCGCGCCCGCCGTACGCGGGGTGTCCGGCAAGGCCCCCGCCAACACCCTCGACTGGGCCCGCTTCGACAAGCTCTGGCTCGCGTGACCCCGCACCTGAACTGGGTCGGCCGCCGCCTGCTCCTCGGCCTGGGGCAGACGGCGGCCCTCGTGCTGTTCCTCTTCGTCCTCACCGAGGCGCTGCCCGGTGACGCGGCCGTCGCCCTCGCAGGCGACCAGCCCGACCCGGAACGCATCGCCCGCATCCGCGAGACCATGGGCCTCGACCGGCCCGCCGTCGAACGGTTCCTCCAGTGGGCGGGCGGCCTGCTCCACGGCGACCTGGGCACCTCCCTGGTGTCCGGGCGGCCCGTGACCGGCTATCTGGCCGCCGGGCTCGGCCCCACCCTGATCCTCGCCGGCGCCACCCTCGCCCTGCTCGTCCCGCTCTCCGTAGGGCTCGGCGTCCTCGCCGCCCGCCGCGAGGGCGGCGCGGTCGACCGTACCGTCAGCGGCCTCACCCTCGCGGTGCACGCCGTACCGGAGTTCGCCCTCGGCGTGCTCCTCGCCACCGTCTTCGGCCTGTGGCTCGGCTGGCTGCCGCCCACCGCCGTCGGCACCGACCCCGCGGCCCTCGCCGCCGCGCCCGCGGTGCTCGTCCTGCCCGTCGTCGTCCTCCTGGCCAGGCCGGTGTGCACCATCAGCAGGCTCGTCCGCGCCGGGATGATCGACGCCATGGCCTCGCCGTACGTCGCCCAGGCCCGCAGGTACGGACTGTCCGGCGCCCGCGTCCGCTGGGCCCACGCCCTGCCGAACGCCCTCGCCCCGGCGGCCCAGCAGCTGGCCCGCACCTGCGACTGGCTGCTCAGCGGAGTCATCGTCGTCGAGGCCCTGTTCGTGATCCCCGGACTCGGCACGGTCCTCATCGAGGCCGTCGCCGCCCGGGACGTCCCCGTGATCCAGGGCATGGCCGTGGTCTTCGGGGTGGTGACCGTGCTGGTCAACATCGCCGCCGACCTGCTGGCCCGCAGACTCGCCCCACGCTCGGAGGTGGCGGCATGACCCGTACCCGTCCCGAAGGCGACCGTACGACCGGCACCCCCCTCGGAGATCCCCATCTGACCGCCTCGGGCTCCCGCCCCCGGCCCCGATCCCGCTCCCGGTACGCGCTCGCCCTCGGTCTGATCGCGCTGCCGCTGCTGCTCGCCCTCCTCGGCCCGCTGTTCGCCGGACCTCCCGGCCCCCGCTCCGTGTCGTACGCGACCGGCGGCGGGCACTGGCTCGGCACCGACTTCACCGGGCGGGACGTCTGGCACCAGGTCCTGCTCGGGGGCCGGCCCGTGGTGCTCGTGGCCGTCGCCGCCACCCTCCTCGCGTACGCCGTGGCCGTCCCCCTCGGCCTCACCGCCGCGCTGACCCGCGGCGGTCGGCTCGAAGAGGCGCTCATGCGGCCCCTGGACGTGCTGATCGCCGTACCGTCCCTGCTGCTCGTGCTGCTCGTCGCGGCCACCCTCACCCCCGGCCCGGTCGGGCTCACCGTCCTGGTGGGGCTCGCCGCCGTGCCCGACGCGGCCCGGGTCGTCCACGCGGCGGCCGTGGAGGTCTCCGCCCGGCCCGCCGTCGAAGCGCTCCGCATGCAGGGCGAATCCTGGTGGCGTACGGCCTTCGGCTACGTCGCCCGCGCCCTGCGCCGTACCCTCGCCGCCGACGCCGGCATCCGGCTGACCGGCGCCCTCTACCTGGTCTCCACGGCCGCGTTCCTCGGCGTCGGCGTCCAGCCGGACGCCGCCGACTGGGCCGTCATGGTCGACCGCAACCGGACCGGCCTGTTCCTCCAGCCGTGGGGGGTCGTGGTGCCCGCCCTGCTCATCGCAGCCCTGTCCATGGGCACCAATCTGCTGTTCGACGCGGCCCTCCAGCGCGGCGGCCGCCGGAAGGGAACGACGTGACGAACCCGCGTGCCGAGGCGGCGCCCGTGGCGGAGCTACGGGAACTGCGCGTCGAGGTCGACGGCCGCCCGGTCGTCGACGGGATCAGCCTCACCGTCCGCCCCGGGAGGGTGACGGCCCTGGTCGGGCCCTCGGGCAGCGGCAAGACCACCACCGGGCGCGCTCTCCTCGGCGAGTACCCCGAGGGCGCCCGGGTGTCCGGCAGCGTCCGCACCGCGGGGCAGGCCGTGGGATACGTGCCGCAGCACCCGGCCACCGCCCTGAACCCGGCCCGCCGGGTCGGTGCGCTGCTCCGTGACATCGCGCGGCTGCGCGGCGGAAGCCGGGCGGAGTCCCTGGAGCGGGTCCGCGAAGCACTGCGGCGCGCCCAACTCGCGGATCTGGACGAGGTGTTGCGCCGCTACCCGCACCAGCTGTCCGGCGGGCAGCAGCAGCGCGTGGTCCTCGCGCAGGCGTTCCTGCTCGGCGCGAGCGTCCTCGTCGCCGACGAGCCCACCACGGGGCAGGACGCGGTCACCCGGCAGGGCGTCGTGGCGCAGCTGGCGGCGGTCGCGCGGGACGGGATCGCGGTGGTGCTGCTCAGCCATGACCTCGACGCGGTACGGCTCCTCGCCGACGAGGTCGTGCTGCTGCGCGAAGGCCGAGTGGTGGACCGGGGCACACCGGCCTCGGTCCTCTCGGTGCTGCCGCACCAGGCGCCTCCCGCCGATCCGGGCGCCCGTCCGAGGGGCGCCGTCCGCCTGGAGACACGCGGCCTGACCGCCCGCCATCGCACCGCGCACGGCCCGCTCACCGTGCTCGACGACGTGGGGCTCTCGGTCGCGGCGGGGGAGTGCCTGGCCGTCGTCGGCCGCTCCGGCAGCGGCAAGACCACCCTGGGCCGCTGCCTGGCGGGGCTGCACGCCACGTACCGGGGCGAGGTGGTGCTCGAAGGGACCGCGCTCGCCCGCAGCCTGCGCTCGCGTCGGCGTGCCGAACTGGCCGCTGTCCAGTACGTCTTCCAGGACGCGAAGTCGGCCTTCGACGAGTACCGCCCGGTCCTCGACCAGGTCGCCCGTACCGCCGTACGGCTGCGCGGCACGGCGACGGAGGAGGCGCGGCGGACGGCGGCGCGGGTCCTGGCCGGCCTCGGGCTCCCCGAGGAGACCGCCGCGCGACGCCCCGGCGGGCTCTCCGGCGGCGAACTCCAGCGGGCGGCACTGGCCCGCGCCCTGCTCGCGGAGCCGAAGGTGCTGGTCTGCGACGAGATCACGTCGGGTCTCGACGCGAGCACCCGGGACGGCATCCTCGACCTCCTCGCCGGTCTGCGGCGGCGCGAGGGCCTCTCGCTGGTGTTCATCACGCACGACCTGGCGGCCGCGGGGGCCCTCGCCGACCGGATCGCGGTCCTGGACGGCGGCCGGGTGGTGGAGGAGGGGGCGGCGCGGGAGCTGTTCGAGGCGCCGCGCCACGCGGTGACGAGGGCCCTGCTCGCGGCGGCGGAGCCGTACCCCGAAGGGCAGTTGGCGCCCCGACCGGGGTGAGGGCCGGGGGCGCCGGACATGACCGGGCCGGACGGTGCCGTGGCTGCGACCACCGTCCGGCCCGGAGTGCGGGGGCGGGGTGTCAGGCCGCCGGCTCGTGCTCGCAGGCGTCGTCGATGCCGTACGTCTCCCACACGGGGAAGTCGTCCTCGGCGGGTACGGGTTCGCCCGGCGCGAGCAGGCAGGCGTCGAGGGCCGCGCGCAGGGCCTCGGTGCGCAACCCGGTGCCGATGAAGACCAGTTCCTGGCCCTGTGCGGTCCCCGGGCCGTGGGCGCCGGACGGCTCGAACCGGGCGACGGCGCCGGCCTGTGACCACAGCCCGGTCACCCGGGGTCGGCTTGCGAGCCGGAAGAACCCCTTGGAGCGCAGCACGCGCCCGAAGGTGCCGCTGTCCATGCCCTTGGTGACGAAGGTCCACAGCCGCCCGGGATGGAACGGCAGGTCGGAGCGGAAGACCAGCGAGGAGATGTCGTACTCCTCGGTCTCCGGCACGTGGTCGCCGTTGAGCTCCTTGACCCAGCCGGGGGCCTGCTGGGCCCGCTCGACGTCGAACAGGCCGGTGCCCACGACCAGTTCGAGGGGGACCTGGCCGCGTACGGCCGGGACGACACGCGCCTCCGGGTTGAGCCGGGAGAGGGTGGCCCGCAGCCGGCGGGCCTCCTCGGGCCCGACGAGGTCGAGCTTGTTGAGGACGATGACGTCGGCGAACTCGACCTGGTCGATGAGGAGGTCGCTGACCGTGCGCTCGTCGTCCTCGTACGGGGCGAGGCCCCGCTCGGCGAGTTCGTCGCCGCCGTCGAGTTCCGGCAGGAAGCCCGCCGCGTCCACGACGGTCACCATCGTGTCCAGGCGGGCGATGTCACCGAGGGTCGCCCCGTCGTCGCGGGGGAAGGAGAACGTGGCGGCCACGGGCATGGGCTCCGAGATGCCGCTGGACTCGATGAGGAGATGGTCGAAGCGGCCCTCGCGGGCCAGCCGGTCGACTTCTTCGAGAAGGTCGTCGCGCAGGGTGCAGCAGATGCACCCGTTGGTCATCTCGACCAGTCGCTCCTCGGTACGGGACAGCGCCGCCTCGCCGCCCCGTACGAGCGCGGCGTCGATGTTGACCTCGCTCATGTCGTTGACGACGACGGCGACCCGCAGCCCCTGGCGGTTGGTGAGGACGTGGTTGAGCAGGGTGGTCTTGCCCGCGCCGAGGAAGCCGGACAGCACGGTCACGGGCAGGGCAGGAACGGGCGGGACGGGCACGGGCTGCCGGTCGGTGGGTGCCATGGGGGCTCAGCCCTCCGGGCGGAGCAGGCCGCGCTCGTACGCCTTCACCAGGCGCTGCGGCACCAGGTACACCGAGCCGTCCACCGTGAAGGGCACGAGCTGGGCGGTGCTCGCCTTCCACTGGGCGCGGCGGTGGCGGGTGTTGCTGCGGGACATCTTGCGCTTGGGGACGGCCATGGGGATCTCCTCGGGAGCTCGGGGGTGGGGCGGGGTGGTACACGGAGGCTAGCACTTGTCGATAATGAAAACCATTGCCATATAGTGTTGCCCGTCCCGCACCGGCCCCCCCGAACCGAAAGGCCCTGCCATGAAGCCCGGCATCCACCCCGCCTACGGCCCCGTCGTCTTCCGCGACTCCGCCTCCGGCACCGCGTTCCTCACGCGGTCCACGATCACCAGCGACAAGACCGTCGAGTGGGAGGACGGCCAGACGTACCCCCTCGTCGACGTGGAGATCTCCTCCGCGAGCCACCCCTTCTACACCGGCACCGCACGCGTCCTCGACACCGCCGGCCGCGTCGAGCGCTTCGAGCGCCGTTACGGAGCCCGCTGATGGACCGGACCACGGACCACGATCACAAGCTCCCCGTGGTGATCGTCGCCGGCCTCCACGCCGAGGCCCGGACCCAGGTCGTCGAACGACTCCTGTCCACCGTGCCGGGAAGCGTGGCCCTCCACCACGACCTGTCCGAAGCACCCGGCGGCACCGTCCTCCGCCTGATCCGCGACGCCTCCGGCACCCTCTCCCGGGGCGAGACGCCCCTGGTCAACGACTGCGCGTGCTGCGCCCTGCGCGAGGACCTCGTCCCGGAGCTGTGGCGGATGGCCGACAGCGGCCTCACCCGCCTCGCCGTGGTCGAGCTGTGGGACTCGGTCGAACCGAAGGCCATGGCGGAGGTGGTCGCCGGGCACGGCGGCGACCGGCTGGCCCTGACCGGCGTGATCACCGCCGTGGACCCCGCACTCGTCCTGCCCTACCTCGGCAACGGCGACGACCTCGCCGAGGCCGGCCTCGCGGCCGCCCCCACCGACCGGCGGACCGTCGGGGACACCTGGGCCCGCCAGCTGGAGTACGCCCCCGTCCTCGCCGTCGTCGACAGCGAGGACGCCGACGAGGAGGACCGCGCCCTCCTCGCCCAACTCCACCCCACCGCACGCCAGATACCGGCCGGTTCCGCCGAACTCGCCCGCGCCGCGTTCGCGGGCGTCGACGTCGAGGCCGCCGCGGCGGCGCAGCACCCCGCGTGCGCGCTGCTGCCCCAGGACGCCGACGAGGCCGGCGTCTCCACGTTCGTCTGGCGCCGCCGGCGGCCGTTCCATCCCGAGCGTCTCTACGAGGCCCTCGAGGACCTGTGCTGCGCCGCCGCTCGCAGCCGCGGCCGCTTCTGGCTCGCCGACCGGCCCGACACGCTGCTCGCGTGGGACGCGGCGGGGGGCGCGCTGTGTGTCGAGAGCGTCGGCCCCTGGCTGGCGTCGCTGCCGGACGCGGCCTGGGACATGGTCCCTCCCGTACGCAGGGCGGCGGCCGCCCTCGACTGGCACCCCGACCACGGCGACTGCTGCCAGCACCTCGTCTTCACGTCACCCGGCCTGGACCGGGACGGGCTCGAACGGCTCCTCGACTCCTGCCTGCTGACGGACGCGGAGTACGGGTCGGGACGCGAGGCGTGGAAGCACCTGCCGGCCGCCTTCGACACCCTCCTCGACGCAGCCTGAGCCGCCCCCGCACCACCCGACCACCCCCCTCGCAAGGAGCGACATCCCCATGGCCCGACGCCACGACCCCCGCAAGCCCGCCGCGCCCCGGCCCAACCCGCTCGACGCGGCCGGGATCACGTACATCGACTACAAGGACACCGACCTGCTGCGGAAGTTCCTCTCCGACCGGGGGAAGATCCGCAGCCGACGCGTCACCCGGGTCACGGCCCAGCAGCAACGCGCCCTCGCCGCCGCCGTCAAGAACGCCCGCGAGATGGCCCTCCTGCCGTACGCGAGCCGCTGACCCGCCCGGTGGAGGGGGCTCAGCGGCGCGGCGGCTCACTCCAGTCACTCGCGTCACTCCGGGACGAACAGGTCCTCGTGCGCGTCGGCCAGGACGAAGCCGTTGTCGAGGCGGACGCGGATCGTCGTCCGCGGTTCCTCCTCCTGGTACGCGGTCCACGCCGGTTCCAGGGACGCCACCTGCTCCACGAGCTGCTGCCTGCTCCCCGGGGGCATCTGGTGGCCGAAGTCGGCGAGGAGCGACCGGAGCCGCTCGTACTCGCGTACGTCGGGGCCCGGGGCCTTCTCCGGGCGGTCGATCCGTTCGACGGTGCCCCCGGTCCCCGCCGCCAGGTACAGCGTCCCCGCGGAGACGGAGGTGTCCGTCTCCGCGGGGACGCTCCCGGCGAGGGTGACCGCGCCGCCCACCCTGAGGTCGGCCGCGAGGCTCACCCGTCGGCCCTCTGTCCATGTCATCGGGGTCATCGGGCCTTCATAACACGAGGTGGCTCAGCTGCCCGCGTCCTGCGGGTACCAGCGCAGCTCGACCGTGTTGCCGTCCGGGTCCTTGACGTAGACCGACTGCGCCGAGCCGCGCGCGCCCCAGCGCGGGACGGGGCCCTCGACCACCTCGAACGTCCCGGAGTCGATGACCTCCTGCCAGTCGAGGGGGTCGACGACCAGGCAGATGTGGTCGACGTTGGACTCGCCCCGAGGGCGGGAGAAGAGGTCGATGACGGTGCTCCCGTCGATGCGGACCGACGGGAAGGGCACCTTGCCGGCCCGCCACTCCTCGACCCGCTCGGGCGCGAGGCCCAGGGGGCCGGTGTAGAACTCGAGAGCCCTGTCGACGTCGCTCACGTTGAGCACGAGGTGGTCGAAGGCTTTGACGCGCATGGTGGATTCTCCGGTTTTCTCATTCATCTTCGTGGCTTCTGTGAGTACGACGGCCTGCACGGGCGGAGAAAGACTGCCCGTCACAGATCCGTCCACGACGAAGCACAGGAGACGACACGGTGGGTGTGCAACAGTACGACGAGATCGGTGAGGCGTACGAGGGCTTCAAGTCCCTTGTCCTCGAGCAGTACGCGGTGGTGCCCGGCTTCCTGGCCATGGTCGGTGACGTGCGCGGCAAGTCGCTCCTCGACCTGGCCTCCGGCACCGGCTTCTACAGCAGGGAGTTCAGGCGGCGCGGCGCCACGGATGTCCTCGGCATCGACATCTCCGAGGAAATGGTCTCCGTGGCACGGCAGTTGGAAGAGGCCGCGCCGCTGGGTGTCCGCTACGAGGTGGGTGACGTCGCCGAACTGCGCCCGTTCGACGAGCCCTTCGACATCGTGCTCGCGGTCCAGCTGCTCAACTACGCGGAGGACTACGCGACCACGGAGCGGATGTGCCGCAACATCCACCGGAGCATGAAGCCCGGCGGTGAGCTGTTCCTGCTCAACCAGTCGCCCGACTACCGCTTCGACGGGCCGACCCCGGAGAAGTACGGCTTCCGCACGGAACTCACCGGTGAGGAGGCCGAGACCGGCCCGCGGGTCCGGACCACGGCCCTGCTCGACCCGCCGGTCTCCCTCGTCGCCAACCGCCCGCGTCGCGAGGTCTACGAGAAGTCCCTGGGGGCGGCCGGCTTCACCGGGCTGACCTGGGTCCCGCTGACGGCGTCGGAGGCCGGCGTACGCGAGTTCGGCGCGGACTTCTGGGCCGACTTCCACGCCAACCCCCCGCTGGAAATGCTCCGCTGCCGCGCCTGACGGCCGGCTCAGGCCCTGGGCCGAGCTTCAGATCACGAAGCTCGGCCCAGACCCGTTATCTTTCCGTCATATTGCCGGGACGGTGAACACCTTTACGGCGTCAGCCGGCCAGGTCCGGACGGTCGGTGACCCGGACGGCGCTCACCAGCGGCTTGCCCTGACCTGCGGCGAACTCGATGTCGAGGGTGCCGTCGGTGACCGCGACGGTGTACGAGCGCTTCAGCGCCACGCCCTTTCCGGCCTCACGGACGATGTCGAGCGAGGGCAGGACCTCGGCGCCCTCGATCAGCACACCGAACACCCGGTTGCCCTCCTTGGCATGGGACTTGGTCTCGGTGAAGCCGAGCTCGACCGTGTACGTGCCGTTCGGCACCCCGTCGAAGCGGTACGCTCCCATGCCCTCGCGGGCGGTGGAGTACAGCCACGGATCCTCGGTGCCGCTGACGGCGTCCTTGGTGGAGTGCGGACCGGCCTCACCCTGGAAGCCGTACGAACCGGCGGTGTACATCCGGTCCGGCGCCCAGGAGTCGCCCGCGCTGTCGGCCCGCGCGGCGGGCTGCTTCCCGCCCGCGTCCAGGGCGACCTGGTACCGCGGCACGACGACCGTGACCGGCACGGTCACCGTCCGCGTCCGTGCGCCGTCCGAGTGGACCACGAGCTGCGCGGTGAGCACCGAGCCGGGCGTGGCGCCGGCGGTGTCGACCCGGACCGAAAGCGCGGTCCCGGCGCCCGGCGCCAGCTCGGCGGCGCCGAGCGAGGCGTCGAGCCAGCTCACGTCGGACTCCTTGCCGGCGACGGCCTCGGAGACCCGGACGGCCGTGGCCGCCCCGCCGTGGTTGGTGACCGTCAGAGCGCGGGTGCGCCGCTGCTCCTCGGGAACGACCGCCTTCAGGCCCTCGGCGGGGACGTCCACCCGGACCAGGCCGGTGGGCAGCGCCGCGGAGGCCACCACGGGGCTGCCGGCCGGCACCGCGAGGGTCCTGGTCACCGTGGCGTACGACGTCTTCTGGTACGCCACCCGGTACGTGCCGGGAGGCAGCGCCACGTTGTAGCTTCCGTCGGCGCGGGTGGTCGTGGTCACCGAGGCGCCGCCGGGGGTGTCCGGGGTCAGGGTCACGGTCGCGCCGGACACGGCGTCACCGGCGTTGCCGTCGGTGACGAGGCCCCGCACCTGGCCGTTACGGGTGCCGCGGAAGGTGACGTTGAGACCCGAGTGGACGGAGGGGGTGTCGTACGCGTACGGGAAACCGTCGGTGCCTTCGGCGTTCTCCATGCCGATGGTGGCGCTGGAGGCGATGTGCTCGCCGCCCGGCGGGACGCCGTCGTACGTGTAGGTGATCGAGCCGTCCTCGCCGAGCACGGCGGAGAAGGACAGGCGGTCCTTCCGGCCGTCGCTGAAGGTCACGTTCCGCCATTCGACGACGAAGCGGCGGTTCGGTGCGGTGCCGAGGACGCCGGTGTAGACGCCTGCCTGCGCGTCGACCTGTACGCGGTCCCAGAAGGGGTACAGCGCGTAGTTCGGCTGGCCCGTGGCCGGAATGTCCGTGTTGTGGCCGAACTCCACGAAGGGGGCGTAGGCGAGCAGGCCGTTGGTGCCGATGAAGATCCTGTTCGAGGGGGCGGTGGAGCCGTACAGCGGCACGTTGAACGGCATGCTGAACGCGCGCGAGATGTCCTTGCCCGTCAGCGAGGGGATCAGGGTCGTACCGGCGATGTGGCTTCCCGTGCGGCGGGTGCAGGCGTAGCCGTACGCGTCGGTGCGGACCGGCAGCGTCAGATCGACCGTGGAGTCGCCGGAGACCTCGAGGGAGCGCACGACGGGGCCGGCGCAGCCATGGGTGGGCGTGACCCTGAGCTGGTAGGAGCCGTACGGCAGCGGCAGCGTGTAGCGGCCGTCGGCGGCGACGACGGTCCTGGCCGGGGTGCCGACGGCGACGACGGTGGTGCCGGCGACGGGCCCGGAGACGTCGGAGACGGTGCCGGAGACGGTCGCGCCCGGAGCCGCGGGCGCGACGAAGTCGGCCTGCGTGGTGGCGTCCGCGGTCACCGTGACCGTGCGGCCGGTGGTGACGTGTCCGAAGCGGCTGACCTTGACCGCGTAGTCGCCGACCAGCAGCCGCGGCAGCGTGTAGGTGCCGTCGGCGGCGGTGGCGACGGTCCGGTCCAGCGGGCCGTCCACGCTGACCTGGGCGCCGCCGAGCGGCTTCCCGTCGGCCGTCACCGTGCCCGAGAGGGTGGCGAGTCCGGCGCGGGGAGCGGCCTGGACGGCGCCGTAGGCGTCGAGCTTGCCCTCGCCGTACACGTTGTTGTCGTCGGCCGTGCCGCCGCAGGTCGTGTCGTTCATGTCCCGCGCCGAGGCGTCGAGGAGGGCCGTGGTGGCCGGAATGTCACGGAGCAGTGCGGGCGCGGCCGACCACATCAGCGCCACGACGCCGGCGGTGTGCGGAGCGGCCATCGAGGTGCCCGACAGGGCGCGGTAGCCGCCGCCGGGGATGGCGGAGCGGATACCGGCGCCCGGGGCGGTGATGTTCGGCTTCACGTCGCCCTCGCGGCCGCTGCCGCGGGACGAGAAGGAGGTGATGACGCCGTTGTAGCCGTACGCCCCCGAGCTGTAGACGTTCGGGTAGATGCCCGGGGTGGTGGTGGTGTTGCACGACGGGCCGCTGTTGCCGTTGGAGAAGGCCGGGAAGATTCCGGCGGCGCTCCAGGCGTTGACGATGTCGGCGTACCAGGGGTCGTAAACGGCTCCGCCCCAGGAGTTGTTGACGACGTCGGGGGCGAGATCGGGCCGGGGGTTGGCGCCGTTGCTGTCGGTGGGGGCGACGATCCACTGGCCGGCGGCGAGCAGCGACGCACGCGAGCAGCTGCTGGACTCGCAGCCACGGGCGGCGATCCACTTCGCGCCCGGGGCGACGCCTATGGAGGTGCCCGCGCCGTCGTCCCCGACGATCGTGCCGATCGTGTGGGTGCCGTGACCGGTGTGGTCGCAGGGGGTGGCGGGTGCGCACGTGCGGGTCGGGTCGAACCAGTTGTAGTCGTGGCTGACCGTGCCGTCGGCGGAACGGCCGCGGTACTGGGAGGCGAGGGCGGGGTGGTCGAACTGCACGCCGCCGTCGATGTTGGCGACGACGATGCCTTCGCCGCGCACCTTGAAGTCGTTCCAGACGTCGTCGGCGCGGATCTCGGCGACGTTCCAGTCGACGGCGTTCACGGAGTTCACGGCGGGGTTGGTGTCGTCCTGCGTCAACTCCGGCAGACGCAGGGCCTTTTCCGCCTCCACGGCGGTGACCTCGGGAAGCGCGGCGATGTCCTGCAACAGGCGCGCGTCACCGGTGACTTGGACGGTATTGGAGATCCAGAAGGGGGTGTGAGCCGCGCCCGCCGCCTTCAGCAGCTTGCGCAGCCGCGCCTGGGACTTCTCGGCGTGCTGCGTCTTGGCGCGGAGGACCGCCTCACCCTTCTTCCGCTTCGTCTTCGCCTCGGTGGTGGCACCTGCGAGGTCGGCGGCGCTGTCGAGGCGTACCCAGAAGGTGCCGACACCGCCCTCGTCGAGGTCGGCGAGAACCGCCGCCTCGGTCTTGCGCTCCACGGCCGAGGCTCGGCTGTCGACGGCGGGTCCTGCGAGGGCGGTGCCGCCGCCGGCGGCCAGGGGGACGGCCAGGGCGGCGAGCGCTGTCAGTGCGGCGGCGACTCTTCGCCGTCTCCATGTCGTGGGGAACATGAGTCTCCTCATTGGCTCCGGGGACGTGCGCCCCAGGAGCGTGCGGGCGGATAGGACAAGCTCCCGCCGGATCCCCAAAAGCCCTGCAGACGACCGTGCCTGACGAAGCGGAACCTGGCGGGAGCGAGATCAACATCGCAGAAGACGGCCACCCGGAAAAGACACTGACGGACAAGGAGACCCCCGTAGCGGGAACTTCACACAGAAACGAACACAAGAGACGTGGGCGCAATGTTTGCGCAACACATCGTTTACTTGGGGGGATTGGGTTGCGTGAAGTTGCAGAACTCTGTGCGGTTCGATGATGAGTTCTGTTCGTGGGGATGGATGGGCGAGCACGATCGATCCCTCGCCGCCCGTCAGTCGGTGCGGGTCCGTCGGGGGAGGAGGAGCATCAGTGCCCACATCGCGAGGAGTGTGCCGATGACGTACCAGAGGCTGTCGGCGAAAGCGGTGCCCACGGCCGGGCCGCGGGTGCCGGCGGTGATGTGGGTGAAGAAGACCAGTGTGGTCAGCGCGGTCCCCAGTGCGATGCCGAGCTGCGTTCCGGTGTTGAACAGGCCGGAGGCCGACCCGGCGTATCGGTGGGAGACCTTGCCGAGGGTCAGGTCGGCGAGCGGGGCGCCGATCATGCCGAGGCCGAGGCCCACGGCGAGCATCGGGGCGGCGGCCGGCACGGTTCCCATGCCGGCGCCCTCGGTGGCGATGAGGTGGTGGTAGCCGCACAGGGCGGCGGCGGCGAGCAGCGCCCCGGCCTGCGGCACGGCTCGGCCGTAGCGCGCGACGAGGCTCATGGCGAGCCAGGCGCCGCCCATCTCGCCGAGCGAGGCGGCGACGAAGCCGATCGCGGTCTGGCCCGGGGTGAGGCCGAGGCCGTTCTGCAGGAACAGGACCCAGGACAGGAAGAAGACGCCGGACAGCAGGCCGAAGGCCAGCTGCGTGGCGAGCCCGGCACTGAAGGCGCGGCCGGTGAAGAGCGAGAGCACGACCAGGGGGGAGCCGTCCTTCCGCATCTTGGTCCTCTGCTGCATCAGGAACCCCGCCAGGACGAGCAGGCCGACGGCCATCGCCGCGAACGTCCAGACCGGCCAGCCGTGTTCGCCGCCCATCGTCAGCGGGAGCGTGATCAGCAGCAGGCCGAGCGCGGACAGGAACATGCCGAGCGGGTCCAGGCCCCCGGCTGTGCGGTCGTGGGACTCGGGAAGGAAGCGCCGGCCGAGGACGACGGCGGCGATCCCGATGGGCAGGTTGATCAGGAAGACGGGCCGCCAGCCGAGGCCGAACAGGTCGGCCTCGGTCAGGACACCGCCCAGGACCGGGCCGATGACGCTGCCGAGCGACATGACGGTCCCGTACAGCCCGAACGCCTTCGCCCGGGAACCCTCGTCGAAGGTGACGTGCAGGGTCGCGAGGACCTGCGGCACCATCACCGCGGCCGCCGCGCCCTGGAGTACCCGGGCGGCGATCAGCAGGTCAGGACCGCTCGCGATCCCGCACAGCAGTGACGCCAGCGTGAAGACGGCCGTACCGCCCAGGAAGATCCGCCTGCGGCCGTAGAGGTCGCCGAGCCGGCCGCCGGTGATCAGACCGAGCGCGAAGGTCAGGACGTAGGCGGCGTCGATCCACTGGAGGGCCGCGGTGGAGGCGCCGGTGTCGGCGGCGATGGAGGGCAGAGCGGTGTAGACGACGGAGCCGTCGAGCGCGTTCATCAGCTCGGCGGTCAGGACGACGGCGAGGGTGACGGCGCGGGCACGGCCCGGGGCTCCGGCGCGCGGCCGGACGCTGGTGGCGGTCGGGGTGGTTCGGGCGGTCCGGGCGGTGCGCGTGGTTCGGTCGGTGTCGTGGGACACGGGAGGAGAGCTCCTACTTCCGGTGGGAGTCGGTGATACGGGCAGGCCGGGGCCGCGTACGCGTCGACGGACGGCGGAACTCGTCCGCCTTGGGGGGGAGGGGGGAAGGACCGGGCCGGACACGTACTCAGGCCCTACGGCGGTCGGCGGCCGGCCCCGTGCGCGGTCGGCCGCCGACCGTGGTTCAGGCGGCCTTGACCGGCTGGGGCAGCCGGAACATCAACGCCCACATCACCGCGAGAGCGGCCACGACGTACCAGACGCTGCCGGCGAACGCCTCGGTCACGGTGGTTCCTTGGCTGCCCGCGGGGGCGCGGTCGAAGAACACCACGGAGGCCGTCGCGATACCGAGTGCGGTACCGAGCTGCATGGCGGTGTTGAACAGCCCCGCCGCGGATCCGGCGTCCTCGTGGCCGACCTGGCCGAGGGTGAGACCGGCCAGACCCGCGCCGACCATGCCGAAACCGGCCCCGACGAGGATCATCGGGGCGACGGCGGCCACGATCGGCATCCCGGTCTGCTGGGCGGAGACCAGCAGTTGGTACGCGACCAGGGTGCAGGCGATCAGCACCGCCCCGGCCTGCGGCACGCGCCGCAGGTGGCGTCCCGCCCACCTGGAGGCGAGCATCGCGCCGGCCAGGCCGCCGATGGAGATGGCGACGGAAGCCGGAGCGAACTGTCCGGGCGAGAGCCCGAGGCCGGACTGCATGAACAGCACCCACGTCAGCAGGAACACGCCGGACACGAGGCCGAAGACCAGCTGGGCGGCGAGCCCGCCGGCGAACGCCTTGCTCTCGAAGAGGGACAGCGCGACCAGGGCGGAGCCGTCCTTGCGGGTCTTCGCCCGTTGCTGGGCCACGAAGGCCGCGAGCACCAGGGCGCCCGCGACGAGCATGACGAAGCTCCACGCCGGCCAGTGCTTCTCACCGCCCACGGTGAGGGGGTAGGCGATCAACAGCAGACCCGCGCTGGAGAGCAGCATGCCCAGCGGATCCAGACGCCTGGCCCGCCGCTCCCGCGATTCCGGGATGAACCGGAGGGCGAACAGCACGGTGGCCAGGCCGATGGGCAGGTTGATCAGGAAGATCGCCCGCCAGCCGAGGCCGGCGATGTCGGCGGAGGTCAGGACGGCGCCCAGGACGGGCCCGAGGACGCCGCCGAGCGACATGATCATGCCGTACATGCCGAACGCCTTGGCCTGCGACTCGCCCTGGAAGGTGAACGCGATGGTGGCCATGACCTGCGGCACCATCGCCGCCGCCCCGGCGCCCTGGAGGGCCCGCGCGGCCACCAGGAACTCGGGGCCGGTCGCGATTCCGCAGAGCAGTGACGCCAGCGTGAACAGCACGGTGCCGGCGATGAAGACCCGCTTGCGCCCGAAGAGGTCACCGAGGCGCCCGCCCGTGATCAGGGCGAGGGCGAAGGTGAGGGTGTAGGCGGCGGGGATCCACTGCACGGCGGCGCTGGACGCACCGGTGTCCGCCTGGATGGAGGGGAGGGCGGTGTGGACGATCGAGCCGTCGAGCGCGTTCATCAGCTCGGCGATCAGCACCACGACCAGGATGATCGTGGCGGCACGGCCGGCCCCTGCGGGGCGTGGCCGGTCGTGGGTATGGGTGTCGGTCGACACGAGGAATTTCCTGTTCGCGTACGGAAGGGAGAGGGGGCGGGGGCAGGCCTGGGCATGCCTCCGCGCGCCTACAGCGCGACAGGGGGAAGCAGGGATGCGACGAACCCAGGCCATCGGGAAGCACCGCCGTCGAGGCACACGTCGGAAGCCCGCCATCGCGGACAACCGGAAAGAGCCTCTTGAACGAGCGGCTACTTACTTGGCCTGGGAGATACGTCATCACCTCGAAACACAGCGTCGGACCCCGGAACGGGCACCGACGGACCACACGAGGCTAAGACGTGCCCGGACATCCCCGCAACGCGATAAACGCACGCTGCTTCACGCCACGGTGTCCGGGGTCGAGGCCGCGCCATGTACTCCGAGGCCAGTACACGCGATGACTCTCCCCGGCGGACGCCCGCGGCAGCACCCTCACGACATGGTGTTCCGCATGAACCTCAAGCGTCCCGCACGCCGGGTCACCCTCGTTGTCCATGTGGTCTCCGCCGCCGGCTGGCTCGGGCTCGCGCTCGGGCTCACCGGACTCCTGATGGCCCTGGGGTCGAACCGGGGGCCTCGTACGTCTTCATGGGGCCCGCGTCACGGCCGTACGCCAGCCGGTCTGAGCCGCTTCGTGCGGCCGGGTGGCGTACCCGCGGTCAGCCGAGCCAGCCCGGCCTCACGAGCCCCGACTCGTATGCCAGCACGACCAGTTGGGCCCGGTCGCGGGCCCCCAGCTTCACCATCGTCCGGCTGACGTGGGTCTTCGCGGTGAGGGGGCTGACGACGAGGCGGCGGGCGATCTCCTCGTTGGACAGCCCGATGCCCACAAGGGCCATCACTTCCTGCTCGCGTTCGGTGAGCCGCCCGAGCGCCTCGTCCCGGTGGGGCTCCTTGGACCGGGCGGCGAACTCCGAGATCAGCCGTCGCGTCACACCGGGCGAAAGCAGCGCGTCCCCCTCCACCACCGCCCGGACGGCGCGCAGCAGTTCCTCCGGTTCGGTGTCCTTGACGAGGAACCCCGAGGCACCACCGCGGACGGCCTCGAAGACGTACTCGTCGAGCTCGAAGGTGGTCAGCATGATCACCCTCACGCCGTCGAGCCCGGGGTCGCCGGTGATCGCGCGGGTCGCCGCGAGGCCGTCGAGCACCGGCATGCGGATGTCCATCAGGACGACGTCGGGCCGCAGTTCGCGTACCAGCCGCACCGCCTCCCCTCCGTCGGCCGCTTCCCCCGCGACCTCGATGTCCGGCTGCGCGGCGAGCAGGGCGCGGAAGCCCGCCCGTACCAGCGACTGGTCATCGGCGAGCAGGACACGGATCACGGATGCTCCTTCGGCGGGGCGGAGAACGGCAGCGTGGCGTCCACCCGGAAGCCGCCGTCCGGGCGAGGGCCGGCGGCAATGGTCCCACCGAGCGCGGCCGCCCGCTCACGCATCCCGGCCAGGCCGTTGCCGCTGCCGCCGGCCTCGTCCCCGGTGGCCGGGCCGTCGTCGTCGATCCGCAGGCCGAGGCGGCGCGGCGCGTAGGCGAGGGTGACCCGGGCGGTGCGGGAGCCGGAGTGGCGGACCACGTTGGTCAGGGCCTCCTGCACGATGCGGAAGGCGGCGAGGCCGGCGCCGGGCGGCAGGTCCTTCCGTACCCCTGTGGTCTCCAACGCCACGCTCAGACCCGTGGCCGCCGCCTGCTCCACGAGCTCCGGCAGCCGGTCCAGGCCGGGCGCCGGGGAGCGTGGCGCGTCGCCCGGCGCCCGGAGGGTGTCGAGGACCTGGCGGACCTCGCCGAGCGCCTCCTTGCTCGCGGCCTTGATGGTGGTGAGGGCCGTACGCGCCTGCTCGGGATCCGAGTCGAGCAGGGCCAGACCCACGCCCGCCTGGACGTTGATGACCGAGATGCTGTGCGCGAGGACGTCGTGCAACTCGCGGGCGATGCGCAGCCGTTCCTCGTCGGCGCGGCGCTGCTCCGCCGCCTGCCGCTCGAGCCGCTCGCGCGCCCACTGCTCCCGGCGTACGCGCAGGAGTTCCGCCGCGGCGACGACCGCGGCCACCCAGGCCGCCACCAGCAGCTCCCGCCCCCAGGACTCCGGGCCGTCGCCACCGGGCGGCAGCCACCGGTAGAGCCAGTGCGCGATCAGCGCGTGCCCCACCCACAGCATCGCGACCGCGCCCCACGCGGGGCGCCGACGGCCCGCGACCACAGCTGCGAAGCAGCCCATGGCGACGGGGATGAAGACGGGTCCGTACGGATAACCCGCGCCGAGATAGACCAGGGCGGCGACGGAGGTACCGAACGCGACGGTGCTCGGGAAGCGGTGGCGCAGCAGGAGCAGGGCCGCGCCGCCGAACAGCAGCAGCCGGGCGAAGGCGTCGAGCGGGACGTAGGGGTCGGCCTGCTGCCGGCCCGCGAAGCCCGATCCGATCTGTACGAGCGCGATCACCAGCAGGGTCGAGACCCACGGGATCCGGCGATCGGTCTCCCGGTCCACCCAGCGCTGCCAGGGCGGCGGCCCGCCCCGCTGCCGGGCCTCACCGCCGTACCGCCGTTCCTGCCGTGCTGTCATACGGCCACGCTAGACGGGGCGCGGCGCCGGTGGCGTCCACCGGGCGGCGTGATCACGGCTACTCCCCGCGGAGTACGGGCCGGTGCCCGCGGTTCAGGCGGGCCGGGCGGGCGGCCAGTTCGGGGCGGGGTCCTCGGGCAGCAGGGGGCGCAGGGCGCCGACCGCCGCGCCGATGAAGGAGTCCCGCAGCTCGGTGCGGGTGCAGGTCTCGCGCGTGAGCCAGTCCACGCACAGCACCTGGACGAACACGAGCCAGGCCTTCAGCGCCGCGGAGACGGCGGCGTGCGTGCGTTCGTCGGCGAGCGGGAGAACACCGAGCAGACGTGAGCGCAGCGCGTCGAGTTCGTCCGTCATGATCGTCTGGATGACGGGGTCGCCCGCCAGTACCCGGTTCGCGGCCAGGACGGCGTGGCGGTTGGCGATGAAGTAGTCGAGGTGGGCGTCAAGGCCCTGGGTGAGCTGCTCGACGAGCGTGGCACCGGGGTCGAACACGGTCGCCTCGAGGAGCCGGTCGGTCGCCTGCTGGTAGACCGCCGCGAAGAGGGCGTGCTTGCTCGGGAAGTGCTGGTAGAGCAGGGCGCGGGACACGCCGGCCTGCCGGGCGACGTCCTCCATCAACACGTCGTCGTAGGGGGCGGCGGAGAAGAGCTGGGCGCCGACCGCGAGCAGCTGGGCACGGCGGTCGGCGGGAGTCAGGCGTCGGCGGGGAGGCACGCACCCAGATTACTACTTGACATGCGTCTACTAAAGACGGCTAACCTGAAGCTAAGTAGACACACGTCAACTAAGGGGGATGGAGTCATGGCCAAGGCACTCCGGGTGTTCGCGTGGGTGATGGGCCTCGCCTGCACGGCGATCGGGCTGTTCCACGTGGTCGGCGGCAACGCCGCGATTCCGGGCGAGGCCGACGCCGGCCCCACTCTGGACAGCCTGGGCCGGTTCTTCGGCGCGATCTTCGCCGGGTACGGGCTGGCCTGGCTGTGGGCGGCCCGGCAGGACCCCGTACCGGCGAAGGTGGTGCGGTGGCTCGCGGCGGTGTTCCTGCTGGGCGGCGTGGGGCGGTTGCTGTCCCTGGCGGTGCACGGGTGGCCGGACGGGTTCCAGGTGGCACTGGCCGTGATCGAGCTGGTCTTCCCGCCGGTCTGGTTCTGGCTGGCGGATGCGGACGAGCGGGCGGCGCGGGAGCGGCGGCCCGCGGGTACGCCTGCCACGAGGCCGACTCCTCGGAATCCTTCCTGACCCGCGCCGCGTTGTGGAGGCACCCTGTTGCGGCTACTCCCCGCGGAGTAGCCGCACCGCCTTCCGCGGCGGGACGACGATGGCGCCCCTGCGGCGGCATTCTGGCTGTCACGCACCGGGGTTCACGCCTTGTACGCCCCCCGCTCACTGTTCACCGCTCACCGATGATCCAGGAGATGTCATGCTCACATCAGCACACGAGTCCCATGCGACCTCGCTCCGGGGCGCGTCCCCGCGCCCGCGCAGCGCCGCTGCACTGCTCACCGTCTCGCTCTCCTACGCCGTACTCACCGCGGCGTACGTCGTCACCAACCGCGCCACCCCGCAGCCCGACGCCTCCGGCCGCGACATCCTGAGCCAGTACGTACGCGAACACGGCACGGCGATCGAGCTGGGCGCCTTCCTGCTGCTCGTCGCCGCCGTTCTCCTGGTGCCCGTGGCCGCCACCCTGGCCCGGCTGGTACGGCGGGGGGACGGGCGCGACCAGAGTTCGGCGGCGGCGACAGTCCTCGCCGGCGGACTGCTGGCCGGCGGCGCACTGGCCTCCAGCGCCGCGCTCACCTGGACCCTCGGCCGGCTTTCGGAAGACGCGCCCGCGGCCCTGGCCCGTGCCGTGGCGGACCTGTCCTTCCTTACCGGCGGGGTCGGATACGCCGTGTCCTTCGCCCTCCTGGCGGCAGGCACCTGCCTGGCGGCCCGCGAGAACGGGCTCCTGCCGCGCGCCTGCGCCACCACCGGGCTGGTCATCGCCGCCGCCGGACTGGTTGCCACCCTCACGCTCCTCACCATCGACTTCGGCTACCTGCTGCCCGTCGTCCGCTTCGGTGGCACGGCGTGGTTGGTGTGGGCCGCGTTCGCACTGTTCCGCGCGCGCCCGACCGCACCGAGGACGAACGCATGACGGCTTACGAAGGCATGGCAGCGGACGAGCGTCTCACCGCCACCTCGCTTGCCCGCACGCGCTCGCCCTGGCAGATCCCCATCGGCGCGGCCCTTCTCCTGCTCGCGTCCGCCGCCTTCCACACGGTCGTCCTCCTGCTCGACGGCGGCCCGTGGGACGGCCCCGTCTCCTGGCGGAAGCCGATCACCTTCGGGCTGTCCTTCGGTGTCAGCGTGCTGACCGTCACCTGGATCTGCCGGCTCCTGCCGCTCGCCGCGCGCACCCGCACCCTCCTCCTGGGCGCGTTCACCGCGGCGTCCCTGCTCGAGACCGGTCTGATCACCCTGCAGGCGTGGCGCGGTGTCCCCTCGCACTTCAACACCGAGACCACCTTCGACACCTTCGTCACGCGCGCCCTCGCGGCCGGCGGCGTCACCCTCATCGCGGTCGTCGCCGCACTCACCGTCGCCGCACTGCGCCCCCACCCGGGCGCCGCCCCCGGCATGCGGCTCGCGCTCCGCGCCGGACTGGTGGCGCTCACCGGCTCCATGGCGGCCGGAGCGGTGATGATCGCGTACGGGCTGACGCTGGAGGGAGCGGGCCGCGCGGCCGAGGCTTACCAGGCGGCGGGCTTCCTGCGCCCCGCACATGCGGTCACCATGCACGCCGTCCTGCTACTGCCGTCCCTGGCCTGGCTCATGAGCCGCACCCGGCGACCGGAGGCGGAGCAACTACGCCTGGTCCGCCTCACCGTCGCCGCGTACGGGGCGGTCGTCGTACTGGTCACCGCCGCGGCCGCGGCCGGCCTCACCTTCGCCACCCCGGCCACCACAGCCGTGGTGACCGCGGGCGTCACGACGGCTCCCGCATGCGCGTTCCTGGCGCTCGGCGTGGTGCCGGGCGTACGTGAGAACCGCGGATCCGGCAGGCCCGGCAACCGGGAACACACCCATGGCTCGCACCGCGCCGCCCCCGCCGGCGGCCTGGACGACGACCGGAGGAACGACACATGACGCGGACCACGACCAGGAAGCACCCCGGGACCGTCTCGAACACGGACGGCGCGGACAGCGCGGAGGCCGCAGCCCGCCCGGCACCCCACCCCCGGACACCGCCCGCCGCCGCCAAGGTTCGGCGCCTGCCCCAGCGATGGCGCAAGGCGATCCTCACCCTCCACGTGACGGCGGCCGTCGGCTGGGTGGGAATCGAGATCGCCCAGCTCGTCCTCGGGCTTGTGGGCCTCACCACCGACGACGCGGGAGTCGTCCGCGCAACCCGTGTCGTCATGGAGATCCTCGGCATCGAACTGATCGCCGTTGCCGCCTGGACGACCCTGTTGACCGGCCTGCTCCTCGCGGCGGCGACGCAGTGGGGCCTGTTGAAGCACCGCTGGATCGTGACCAAACTCGTCATCACCGTCGCCCTGATGCTGAACGGCCACTTCTTCCTCCAGCACTGGCTGCGCGAGCAGGCAGAGGTGGGCAAGGCTCCTGAATCCCTCAGCGTGCAGCTGGTGATCGTCATGAGCATCGCCCTGGGGCTGCTGGTCACGGCGACGGCACTGTCGATCTACAAGCCCTGGGGCAAGACCCGCCGCGGCCGCCGGCGTGTGCCCTTGGCTGCGGGGCGGCGAACTCGAGCAGGTGTGTGATGTCGTGTGCCGCAGGCAGTGGCGGCGGCCTGTGGGACAAGGGCAGCATGATGCCACCGGCGCCGGGTTGACGAAGCCCGAGCCGCCGACATTCCACCCGACTGCACAGGAGAGCTGACGACATGACGAACCGCTGGTCCGGAGTGACCATCGACTGCGTCGACGTGGAACAGGTCGCGAGCTTCTGGAGCGCACTGCTGGACTGCCCGCGAGTACCTTCTCGGCCCGGCTGGGTCTACCTCAAGCATGCCGGAGACCCGCAGCCTCGCCTCAACTTCCAGCCCGTGACCGAGCCGAAGCACGGCAAGGCACGCCTGCACCTGGACGTCAGGGTCGACGACATCGACCAGGGCATCGCCCAGGTCATCGCCCTCGGCGGTCGGTTCACCGGCGAACGGCACGACTACGACGAAGGCGTGGTCGTCGTGATGGCCGACCCCGAGGAGAACGAATTCTGCCTGGTCCAGTACTACTGACCGTTTTCCCACCTCACGTTGATGCCAGGTGAAGGACGAGGACGGCCGCGCCGGCCCCGAAGCGGTACCCGGACGGGTCCTTCAACGATCCCGTGCACGCGTTCCACCCCGGCCAACGCCACCGCCCCAAGGTCAAGTCGAGCAGGGCTCAGTACGTCAGCAGCTCCGCGAGGGACCGGTACGTGTGGAGTTCCTCCTGTGGGAACCACAGCTCTACTTCGTACTCGGCTTCCTGCCGGTTCGCCGACGCGTGGACGATGTTGGCCATGCCCTTACTGGTGGCGTCGCTTGCTTCGCTGCTGAAGTGGGAGAAGTCGCCACGTATGGTGCCCGGCGCCGACTCGTCGGGGCAGGCGGAGCCGATCAATTTTCGGACAGTGCCCACGGCGCCGTAGCCCTCCAACACCAGAGCGATTATCGGACTTTGCTTCATGAAAGCGGCGGACCGAGCGTAGACGACCGAACCGCGCCTTTCCTCCAGGTCGAAGTAGTGCTTCCGGATGAACGCGTCGTCCATCGTCCGCATCTTCACCCCCACGATCTTGAGGGCGGCCTCCTCGAAACGTGACAACACGCGGCCAACGAGGCCACGCAGCAGGGCGTCCGGCTTCATGAGCACGAGAGTTCGCTCCACCGGGGCAGCGGCCTCCTCGGTCGGAATGTGGATCACGTGGGGCTCCTGGTTCGGGTGGGATCTTGGCTTGAACGGTCGGGGGCAACTCCCCTGTACGGCCGTACGCTGATTGCACCGGTGAAAAACTTCCCGCACACCAGCGGGGCGAGCTGACAGGGGGAACTGTGAGCGTCTACGGGGCGGCAGCCGTTCTTGCATCCGATGGCGCGTTAGGGAAATCGGGGAAGGCGGAGGACGGGGCGGGGGAGGAGCGCGCGGGAGGGAGCGTCCTGTGGCTCGCGCACGACGAGGTGTCCTTCCACGGGCTTCCCGTCCTCCTGGACCACCTCTCCCCTGTACGCCGCTACCGGCTCTGCCGGACCGTGGAGGTGTTCCACAGACTGCTCCAGGAGGAGCAGTTCGACATCTGCGTGGTGCCGTCGCAGTCGTACACGACCTCCGTGGCTTCGTGCGTGGGGCAGGCCGGCGCCCAGCTGGTGATCACCAGCCCGCATGCCCGACGGCCGTCGTTCGGGCAGCCGGCCGAGGGAGTGCGAGGGCCGGATGCCTGGCTTCAGGAACAGCGCATCGACTCCCAGGTGCTCCAGCGGGTCTTCGACCAGCTGACCGCCGTGAGCATGTATCCGGACACGGGGGAGCCGTCGCCGCATGCCCCGGGCACGGTGGTGGAGCGGGGCCTGGACAGGGTGACCCATCGGGAGCGTGCGGTGCTGTCGCTGCTGGCGCAGGGGCAGAGCAATCAGCAGATAGCGCGGGCGCTCGGCATCTCCATCCACGGAGTCAAGCGGCACGTCTCGAATCTGCTGATCAAGCTCGACAGCACGAACCGCACCGAGGTCGCCCTGAAGGTCACCCAGCTCGGCCTGCTCCCCGTCTATCGGCCCTGACATCACACTCAGGAACTCTCCGGTGGGTGTTCCTTCGCGGTCGCCGCGCGGAGGATGACCGTGTAGTCCTCCTCCGAGTGGCCCGCGGCCTGGGCCTCGGTGATCCAGGAACGCGTGGCGGCGCCCAGGCGCAGGTCGACGTCGTGATCCGCAGCGGCCTCGCGGATGAGCCCGGCGTCCTTGGCGGCGAGCCTCAGCGAGAACCGGGTGGGGAACTCGTCCGTCTCCAGCGAGGCGCGCCGGCGCTCGGCCTGGGCGGCGAGCGGTGTGGACGCGAGCACGTCGAACGCCGTACGTCGGTCCAGGCCGAGGCCCTCGGCGAGGGCGATGGATTCCCCGAGGAGGGCCACGATGCCGAAGAGCGCCGAGTTGGCGACGAGCTTCGCCGCGGAGGCCGCCCCCAGCTCGCCGACATGCGAGACGTGTCCGATGTCCCGCAGGAGAGGCGTCCACTGCCGGACCAGCTCGTCGGACCCGCCGACGTACACCGTTCCCTTGCCGGCGGCGAGCTTTCCGGGACCCGCCATGACGGGGGCGTCCAGCACGGCGGAGCCGTCCGGCAGGGCACCGGCGACCCAGTCCAGGGTGTGGGGTGCCACCGTGGACATCTGGATCAGGGTCACGGGTGAGGACTCGGCGCCGGCCGCGACACCGTCCGGCCCCGAGACGACCTCCTTCACGGCGACCTCGTCGGTGACCACCAGAACCGCGGCCTCGGCCCGGCGAGCCGCCTCGGCCGGGGTCCGGACCACGACGGCCTTCCCGTCCGGCAGACGCTCACAGGCCGAGGGGTCGCGGTTCCACACCAGCACCTCGTGCCCTGCGAGCAGCAACCGCGCGACGACGGCCCGGCCGATGCTGCCGAGGCCCAGTACCGCGACGCAGGTCATTCCGGCTTCCCTTCCGAGCTGAGCACCTTGTTCGAGTACCGCCTGTCCTCGGTGACCTCGTGCCCGAACCAGTCCGGTGGCACGAAGGCCAGGGCGGTGTCGGTGTCGTCGAACTCCACCTCCACGGTGGCGAGTCCTTCGAGGTGCCCTTCGAAGACATCGACGTAGGCGATCCGGCCTTCCGGAAGCTTCACCTCGCGGCGGGACTTGGCGATGCGACTTCCTTCCGTCGCGGGCCAGAGCGCATCGAATTGCGCGGCGCTGATCGGGGTCTCGAACTCCAACCTCTGAAGTCCCGCACCCTTCTTCGTCGTGACGGTGTACTCGTCACCCAGCCGGCGGATCCGCACCTCCTCGTCGGAGTTGCGTGCCAGGTACCCCTGGTGCACCGGCATTGCCGGAATCCGCAGAACTTCACCGAGGTTCTCCACGACGAATTTTCGCTCGATCTCGGTAGCCACGATGTGCGCTCCCTGTGTCGTCAGTCCGTTCGGACCACTGCCGGCCCGCCTGTTCCGCGTTCACGTGCAGGACGCGTTGCGGCGCCGCGAACGGGTGGTCATCGACGGTTCTTCCCTGGTCAACCCTTCCGTGGGGCAACGTGCCAAGAAAGGTGAACTTCGGTGCGCCCCTACGGAGGTGCTCGATCGGCTACCTCTCATCGGGCGCACTTTAGGGTACTTGCTCCGTTCGAGGGAGCTCGATTAGACAGGGAAGGCGACACCACCTGGCTGTGGGTGAAGCTTCACGCAAGATGCCAACGAGTCGAAGAGAACAGAAACCTGGGGGAATTTGTGACTGCTCTTGCAGCGACGAGCGACAGCCTGACGGGCATTGGACCCAAAGACCTGTTAACCCTGATCAACGGTCTTCCGCACGATGTGAACGAACGTCAGAGTGAATACAACCTGAACCTGGTGAGGCGTCTGGGGGAAGGTCCTTGCATATCCGGTCTTCTCGCTCGTTTCCTTGAGGACGAAACCCTCCTGGACGAAATCGCCGGCCGTTCGTACCGCCATGTCAACCACTTCGACAAGATCGTCCTGGTCGACACGGGAGCCCAGCTCGGCTACCGGCTGACACTGCACGCGTGGTGCCCGCCGTACACCGAGAAGGAGCTCAACGACGAGCTGATCCACGACCACCGGTTCAGCTTCTGGTCCACCATCCTCACCGGACGCCTGGTGTCGCAGAACTTCTCCCGGCCCGAGGACGCCGACGCACCCTCCGCCCATCCGCGCGTCGGATTCCAGCAGTACCGGTACAGCCCGGAGAAGCAGGGCGTCTCCACCACCTCGAACTTCTACGAGTTCATCGGTGAGACGGAACTGGAGGTGACGGGGGACAGCATCGAGGAGCAGGGCAACGCTTATCACCTCAAGTACCACCGCATCCACCGTGTCGTGCTCCCGCTGGAGTCGATGACCTGCACGCTGGTGCTGCGCGGCCCGCGGGAGCGCAACTTCTCCAACGTCTACAACACCGCCTACCCCAGCACCGACACCACGTCCGGCAACGTGATGTTCACCCGGGAAGAGCTCACCGGGAAGCTGAACGGCATCCTGGCGAACGTCAACGGTGCCTGAGAGCGGATCGTCCCGCCGGCCGTCGGCCCGGCTGCACGCCACCGAGACGTTGAGCGAAGGCTGGTACACGCTGCGCCGGTACAGCCTCGACGTCACCCGGACCGACGGCACGACGCAGCGCCTCTCCCGGGCGGACCTTCGCCGCGGCGACCGGGCAGCGGTCCTCCTGTACTCACCGGTCGTCGGCACCGTGGTCCTCACCCGTCAGTTCCGCCTTCCGGTCTTCCTCCAGGGAGATCCGCACGGCCAGCTGATCGAAGCACCGGGAGGACTGCTCGACGAGGCCGGCGCGGAGGAAGCGGTTCGGCGCGAGGCCGAGGAGGAGACCGGATTCCGGGTCGCCGAGCTGCGCAAGGCGTTCACGACCTACCTGTCCCCGCAGCTGAGCTCCGAGCGGACCCACCTCTTCACCGGCGTGTACGACCCGGGGGTCCGCTCGGGCCCGGGTGGCGGTGTACCCGGCGAAGGGGAGGACATCGAGGTCCTCGAACTTCCCCTGCGCGAGGCACTTGAGCAGGTCCAGCGCGAGGAGGCCGCCGATGCCAAAACCCTGCTGCTCCTCCTGCACGCCCAGAACCTAGGGCTCTGTACCCCATGACTCCCCGGGCAGGGGGCGACCGGACGAACCCCGGGCGCCCCCCCCGGGACCCCTCATCACGAAAGGCGTTGTCAGTGGAAGACTCATCGTCGGCAGACCGTGTCGCGACCCTCGCCCTGGACGACGAGAAGCTGCTCGCGGTCCGCGACGCGGGCACCCCGGACATCGAAGGGCGCAGCAAGCGCATGTGGCTGCTCCCCGGCGGTCTGTGCGTGGTGGAAATGATCCCCAGCCTCCGCAGCTTCACCTACAGCCGCGACGAACTCATCGAGGACACCGGCCCGCTGCGCCTCGACTTCTACGAGCGCGCCGCCGCGCGGCTGGCCAAGGACGGCATCCGGACCGGCTTCGTCCGCAGGCTGGCCCCGACGGTCTACCTGTCCGAGTTCCACGAGGCCCCGCCCTTCGAGGTGATCGTCAAGAACCGGGCGATCGGATCCACTCTGGTCAAGTACCCCGGGCTCTTCACGGCCAACTCCGTACTTCCGAAGCCGGTGGTGAAGTTCGACTACCGGATCGACCCCGAGGACCAGCCGATCGGCGAGGACTACCTGCGCGCCCTGGACCTCCCCGTCGACGAGTTCCGACGGATGGCCCTCGCGGTCAACGACACCCTGGTCACCTGGCTCGCCCCACTCGAGGTCTGGGACTTCTGCCTCATCCTCGGGCTCGACCCGCAGGGCGAGCCGGTGCTGATCTCCGAGGTGTCGCCCGACTGCATGCGGCTGCGCCACCCCGACGGCTCCTCCCTGGACAAGGACCTCTTCCGCCACGGCGCCTCTCCGCAGGAACTGGTCACCGCGTGGAAGAGGCTGCTCCATGAGGTCGGCTGACCCCGCCGCCCCGGTCGCCCTGATCAGCGGGGCGAACCGGGGCACGGGACTGGCCATCGCCCGGGAACTGCACCACCGCGGCTACCGGGTGGCCGGTCTCAACCGCACCCTCCTCGGCGAGGACTGGCTGTACGAGGTCCCGTGCGACCTCACCGAGCCGGCCGCCGTGGACACGGCGGTCAGCCAGGTGCTCACCCGCTTCGGACGGCTCGACGTCTGCGTGACCAACGCGGTGGACCGCACGTTCGCTCCCCTCGCCGAGATGGATCCGGCGGACTGGGACCGGGCCGTGGCGGTCAACCTCACCTCGGTCTTCCGCATCGTACGGGCCTCGCTCCCGGCGGTCCGTGCCGCACGGGGAAGCTACGTGATCGTCGGGAGCCACGCCGGCACCCACTTCTTCGAGGGCGGTGCCTCCTACAGCGCCACCAAGGGAGCCCTCAAGGCCCTGACGGAGACGCTGCTGCTGGAGGAACGGGCCCACGGGGTACGGGCCACGCTGGTCAGCCCCGGTGCCATCGCCAACGAGGACGGCGACGACTCGCCGTACAAGATGGCCACCGAGTCGGTCGCCCGCTGTGTCGGCGCCCTCGTGCAGGACCAGCCTTCCGATCTGGTCATCGGCGACATCGAGATCCGCCCGGCACAGCTGCGGGATCCCGAGATCTCCGGCATAGACCGCCTCCAGCACGTGTGAGTTCCGCGCCACGGCGAACCATGCACCGGGAAACCGGACGCAGGACGAAGGACACCACAGTGATTCAAAGTCCGGCCTCTCACATAGCCCTCTACCTGGGACGACCCGCCACCTCCGGGGAGCCTTCGCAGATGGCCCGGGCACACCCGACCGGCACCCGCTCCTCCGCGATTCCCGGTGCGGCCACGCGCCAGCCGCGGCTCCCCGCCCTGAGCAAGGTCGTCGAGGCGTTCCCGGCCGACGAGGCGTGTCTGGTCGTCACGGGCGAGGTGGGCCCCGGCACGGCGGCCTACCTCCGGGTGCTCGCCGACGTCCTCGACGTCAGCGCCGTGATCACCACCTCCGATCACGGCTGGTCGACGGCCTCCACGGCGTACCTGGGGAATGTCCTGGTGCTCACGCCCGACCACCCCCGGGACCTGGTGCGCACCGCCGCCGAGTACACGGGCAGGCTGACGCGCCGGGCCGCGGCGCCCGTCGTGATCCAGGGGCCGGGCCACCTCCTCACCGAGGACGGCTCCGGACTGCTCGCCGAGCAGGGAGCACGCGGCGCGGTGTGGAGCGCGCAGTGCGGCGTCGGCCGACCGGCTGTGAAGCCGGTCGAGCCGCGCCTGCCGGTCTTCACCACCACCGGCAGCGCGTTGGACTCCCTGGTCCACACTCCCGCGGGATACGCCATCGCGCAGACCTTGGAGGCCCGCCTCCGCCGGGACCTGTCCCGCTCGCTGTCCGACTGCGCGGTGGCGGTCCTGGGATTCGGTGAGCGTCACACCGCCGTGGCAGCCGCCCTGCGCGTGCTCGGCGCCGACGTGGGTGTGTGCGATCCGGACCCCATATCCGCGTGTGCCGCCGTTCTGGCCGGCTACCGGGTCGCGGACCGCACCACTCTGCTCGGTGGAGCGGACGTGGTGATCGACCTGTCCGGGGACCTGCCGACGGACCCGGCGACCCTGGGCCTGCTCAAGCCCGAGACGGTGGTGCTCACCGAAGGTTTCCATCCGCCGGACCGGGGCCCGGGCAGCGGCTTGGGGGCGCTCACGCACGTGGAGCAGTACGAAGGCACGACCGTCTGCCGGTTCGAGGACAAACCGCTGTACCTGATGACCGGGCTCGCCCCGAGCCATGTCGACGAGCGGATCGTGGGCCGACTGCACGACCTCCTCTGCTGCGAGCTGTACCTGTGCATCCGGGAACTGGCCCGCCGACCGCACGCGTCGGGCGTCCACCAGCTCTCCCCGGGACAGTGCGAGGAGATCGCCTGGATCTGGTGCGACACGTACGGGCGGCCGGCATGACCGACTCAGGCCATACCACCGGCCCCAGGACCGACTGGGACGCGGCACGACACCACCTGCTGGTCGACTACGGATCCGGCGCGCACCTTCCGTGCCACGAAGAGGTCGCCGTACCCGCCACCGTGGTCCTCGACGTACACGGCAGCGTCATCGACGTGGACATCATGGCGCTACCGGAGCGAGTGGCCGACGCCCTGTCCTCGTACGCCGTCTCGGTCAGGAAGCCGCCGAAGAACGGCATCGCCCTCGACGCCGACGCCGCCTGGCTGTGGCTCCATCTGGCGGACGGTGTCCCCGCGCAGCGACTCAGCGGGGCGGCGCACGTCCGCATCGCCTTCGCCGGCCCCGACGTCGTCGAGGTCGACCTCACCCTGCATCCCAAGACCGCACCTAGGCCCGGAGACCGTCGTTGACCATGTTGTCCGCCTACCGGGACTGCCTCGGCTCACAGCACGCCAAGTACCTGTTCGCCTCCAACCTCCTCGGCCGTCTCCCCAACGGCATGGCCCCCTTGGCCATCGCGCTGTTCCTGCGCTCCCAGGGCCTGGGCTTCGGCACGGTCGGAACCGTCACCGCGCTCTACGGCCTGTCCATGGCCGCGGGCGGCCCGCTCCTGGGCCGGGGTGTGGACCGCTTCGGTCAGGTCGGCGTCCTGTCCGTCAGCGCGCTCGTCTCGGGTGCGGGCTTCCTGGCGTTGGTGCGGTTCGGCGACAGCAGCGTGAGCACCGCCGCGGCAGCCGTCGTCGTCGCCGGACTGTTCTCACCCCCTCTGGAACCCTGCCTGCGAACGATGTGGCCCAGTGTCCTCAAGGACCAGCGGGCCATCGGCGCCGCCTACGCGCTCGACGCCTCGCTGCAGGAAGTCGTCTTCGTCACCGGGCCCCTCCTGGTGGTCCTGCTGACCTCCGTCGCCGATCCGTCCGTCGCGCTCGTCGTCACCACCGTCGCGATGATCGCCGGCACCCTCGCCTACATCGTTCCCCCGCCCGTGCGGCGCTGGAGGGCCGAACCCCGCACACCGGACTGGGCCGGCCCCCTGCGCTCCGCCCGGCTGCGGCAACTGCTGGTGAGCCTCGCGTTCGTCGGCGTGAGCCTGGGAGCGCTCAACATCGCGACCGTCGCCTACCAGGAGCACGTCGGCAGCGAAGGCCTGTCCGGCATCCTGCTGGGCGTCAACGCGGCCGGCGCACTCATCGGCGGCCTCTACTACGGAGCACGCCAGTGGCGGGCCGACTCGTCACGCCAGCTGACTCTCCTGCTGCTCGGCATGTTCCTGTCCTACCTGCCGCTGTTCCTGGTCCCGCATCCGGTCATCGTCGGCGTGCTCGTCTTCTGTGCCGGCCTCTTCCTGGCCCCGGTGCTGACGTGCGGGTTCTCGATCATCGGTGAGGTCGCGCCCCCGGGCACCGCCACCGAGGCGTTCGCCTGGATGGTGACCGCCGTCCTCACGGGCAACGCCCTGGGAACCTCGGCCGCCGGTGCGGCGGAACAGCACATCGGGATCTGGGCCTCCTTCCTGGCCATCGGCGCGGCCGGATCCCTGGCGTACGCGACGGCCGTGCTGTTCCGGCGCGGCGCGGGAGGCCCCCTCGGCCGTGTGCCCCAGAGCAGGGAGACGACATCACTGTGAAGCCCCTGATGATCGTGTCCGACCTCGACGGCACGCTGCTCGACTCCACAGGCGGGATCTCCGTGCGCACCCGGGCCGCGGTACAGGCGGTGCAGAAGGCGGGCCACACCTTCGTGATGGCCAGCGCACGACCCGTCCGTGACGTACGGCCCATCGCGAACGCCCTCGGACACATGGCCATCGCGGTGTGCAGCAACGGGGCCATCTCCTACGACTACGCCAGCGAAACCGTCGTGAACTACCACCCCATGCCGCAGGCCGCCGCCGCCGAGGTGATCGCGGCGCTCCGGCACCGGTTCCCCGGTGTGCTGCTGGGCTGCGAGCGGTGGCCGGACCTGCTCCTGGAAGACGGATTCGACCTCGATCCCGCTCTCAGCAAGGAAGCCCGCCGCGTCCGGTCGCTGGAGGAGGAACTCGACGAGCGCGGCCTGGGGAAGCTCATCGTCCAGACCGGAGGATCGGCCTACGACTACTACCTGGCCGCGGCCGACGCCCTGCACGGCCGGTGCACGGTGACGGTGTCCACTCCTGCCTTCTGCGAGATCACCCGCAGCGGCGTCACCAAAGCCATGACCCTGGACCTGCTGTCCACCCAGCTGGGCATGTCCGCCGAACAGGTCGTCGCTTTCGGCGACATGCCGAACGACCTGCCCATGCTCCATTGGGCGGGCTGGTCCGTGGCCATGTCCAACGCCCATCCGGACGTACGTGCCGCGGCGAACGAGACGACCTTCTCCAACGACGAGGACGGTGTCGCCCGTTGGCTGGAGCGCCTGCTGGAACAGCGGAACCCCGTCCTACCGACGCGCACAGGCGCCCCCCGGCCGCTGGCACGCCGAGAAGAGGAAACCCCGTGGAAATAGCAATTGTCGGTACCAAGCGGGGCAGTGTTCACGCGCGGTGGATCGCCCAGTGCCCCGAGTTCTCCGTCACGGCGGTGGCCTGCTCCCAGGACACCGAGGCGGCCACCGAAGTGGTCCGTACGTACCACCCGCACGCCGAAGTGACGACGGACGCCCTGTCCCTGATACGCCACGGCCGGATCGACGCCGTGGCCATCACCACCCCGACGCACAGCCGCCACGAACTCGTGTCCGAGGCGCTGGACCGAGGACTCCTCGTCATGTGCGAAGCTCCGCTGGCCGCCAGCCGGCAATCCGCACTGGAACTGGCCGAACTGGCGTACGCCCGGGACGCCCGTACCGTCGTGTCCTTCCACCTGCGGGAGAACCCCGCCCTGCGGCACACCAGGCAGGCCCTCGCCGACGGCGCCATCGGCCGGCTCCTCGCCCTCGACATCGATCTCCACGACGACGTCCACACGCGGTCCGCCGGCGACGACGTCCTCACCGAACTGGGCACGCACGCCTTCGACCTGGTGCCATGGCTGACCAGGACGGGCCTCTGGGAGGTGTCGTCCGCCTGGATGCCCGGCCATGACGCGGAGCCCGGAGCCGTCGACGACTTCGCCCAGGCCGAACTGCGCACCATCGGCCATCCGACCCGGGCCCGGGTCATGGTGTCGCGGACGGGCGGGACCCGGCCGCAACTCTTCGTCACCGCTCACGGATCCCTCGGCGTCATCCGCGTCAGGGTGGACACCGCGGACGGATCCGGACTGTTCACCCTCTCCACGGGGGCGCGCGACGCGCAGCAGCTCTTCGGGGCGCACTCCATGAACCCGTACCGCCGCCTCGTCGATCATCTGGACACCGGCATTCGCCCGGAGCCCGGCTTCGACGACGGACTCGCCGCCCTGGCGCTGGTGGACGCGGCGCTGAAAGCCGGCGGAACGGAAAGGTGGGAAGGCCGTGTCTCTTGAGACCGCCGAGGTCGCCCACGTCCTGCTCGCGCTCAGCGTCCTCCTCGTCGCGGCGCACCTGGGTGGATACCTGTTCGCACGCATGCGCCAGCCCCAGGTCATCGGGGAGATCCTGGGAGGGCTCCTGCTCGGCCCGACCGTCCTGGGCGAGCTCGCCCCGGACGCCCAGCGCTGGCTGCTCCCGACCGACGGGGCCACCGGACACGTGCTGGGTGCCTTCTACCAGATCGGTCTGCTGCTGCTCGTCTACCTGACAGGCACCGAACTGCGGGCGCGCCGCCACAACAAGGGGCAGCGCACCATCGGGTTCGTCACCGTCTCCGGACTCGTCCTGCCCTTCGGATTCGGCCTGGCCATCGCCTCCGCCGCGGACACGGACGAGCTCATCGGCCCGAACGGCTCGCCCACGACCCTCGCCCTCATCTTCGGCATGGCCGTGGCGGTCACCAGCGTGCCCGTCATCTCCCGCATCATGATGGACCTGGGCATCCTCCAGTCGCTGTTCGCGCGGATCGTACTCGCCGTGGCCGTGATCGAGGACGTCCTCCTCTACGTCATCCTGGCCATCGTCCTGGGCGTGGCCCAGGCCGACGACGGCGACGGCTTCGGACTGTGGGCGCTGCTCGCCGTGGACTCCCTGCCGCTGGCCGTCGTCTACTTCACCGCCGTACCGCTGATCTTCCTCGGTCTGCTGCTGTGGCTCGGCCCGCGGTCCTTCAGCGGACTGACGAGGTCCCGGATCAACGTCCTGGAGCAGCGCAGCCCGCTGGCGTTCCGGCTGGTCGTGGTGTTCCTGCTGTGCGCCGCCTGCACCGGCCTCGGCATCGATCCGATCTTCGGTGCCCTGGTCGCCGGCATGTGCACCGCAGGCGCCACGGGGGACAAGGTCGTAGCGTCCCAGGAGACACTGCGCCACGTCTCGATGGGCCTGTTCGTCCCCATCTACTTCGCCATCGTCGGCGTCAAGCTCGACCTGGTCCGGCACTTCGACCCGCTGTTCTTCCTCTGGTTCTTCGTACTCGCCTGCCTGGTCAAGTCCTTCAGCGTATGGCTCGGAGCCCGGGCGGCGGGGGAGTCCCACCCGGCGGCGACCAATCTCGCCGTCGCGATGAACGCACGCGGCGGTCCCGGCATCGTGCTCGCGTCGGTCGCCTTCGGCGCCCACGTCATCAACGAGAGCTTCTTCACCTCACTGGTCCTGCTGTCGATCATCTCCTCGCAGATGGCCGGCTACTGGCTGGGCCGGATCGTCGCGCACGGCAAGCCGCTCATGCCCCCCGCCCCCGGGCAGCCGGTGGACGAGCACGAACACGAGCCTCACGAATCACCCCACGCGACCGCTCGCAGCACGAGCCAGTAGCCACGAGAAAGGCACCACATGACCCAGCTGTCCGACGTCGAGATCGGTGTGATCGGCGGATCCGGCTTCTACTCCTTCCTCGACGACATCACCGAGGTGACCGTCGACACCCCGTACGGAGAGCCCAGCGACTCCCTCATGGTCGGAGAGCTCGCCGGACGGAAGGTGGCATTCCTGCCGCGCCACGGCCGACAGCACTCGACGCCGCCGCACGGGATCAACTACCGCGCCAACCTGTGGGCCCTGCGATCGGTCGGCGTCCGCCAGATCATCGCCCCCTGCGCGGTCGGCAGTCTCCGCCGGGAGCTGGGCCCCGGCACGCTCGTCGTGCCGGACCAGTTCGTGGACCGGACCTACGGCCGTGACCAGACCTTCTTCGACGGGCACCAGCGCCCGGACGGACAGATCCCGCTGGTCGTGCACACCCCCACGGCCGACCCGTACTGCCCCACGGGCCGCGCCGCCGTGCTGGGCGCCGCCGGCGAGGCGGGCTGGGAGGGGGCTCAGGACGGTGGAACCCTGGTCGTCATCCAGGGGCCCCGGTTCTCGACCCGCGCCGAGTCCCGCTGGTACTCCGCCCAGGGATGGTCGGTCGTCGGCATGACCGGGTTCCCGGAGGCGGCGCTCGCGAGGGAGATCGGCCTCTGCTACACGTCCGTCGCGCTCGTCACCGACCATGACGCGGGCGTCGAAGTCGGCGAGGGCGTCACCCACGAGGACGTCCTCAAGGTGTTCGGCCAGAACATCGACCGTCTGCGCCCCGTCCTCGCCAACGCCCTCAAGGCGCTGCCCGTCGAGCGGGACTGCCTGTGCAGCCGCGTCCTCGACGGCGTCGACACCGGGATCGAACTGCCCTGACACCCCGCTTCCACGCCCTGACCACCGAACCCCCGGCCGCGGCCGGCCACCCTGCCGAAAGGACACACATCCGCATGATCAGCCCCAAGATGCCCCAGAACGAGACCGTCTACAGCCGCAGCGGCGACTCCGTGGTCTTCAACCAGCTCGCCCTGAAGATCGAGATGGACACGGTCAGCAACGAGGACTACTACAAGTGGCTCGACGACATGATCGCCACCATCGGCGACCGCGTCCCGGGCGCACAGATCGTGGAGAAGGAGAACGCCCGCCAGGCGCCTCCCCTGAACACGGCGATCTACTACGACACCGAGGACTACCGGATCCTGCACACCGGTGCGCTGCTGCGCACCTCCTGCAACAAGATCACGCACGCCTTCTGCGCCTTCAAGGCGGCCCAGGACGAGAACCACGTACGCCGTGACCACCGCTACGTCTTCGACGGCGAGGAGAAGGCGACCATCCAGGCCGCCCCGGACTCCCCGGAAGCGGTCGCGGTCGTCCAGCGGCTCCTCGCCCGTACGGACATCCAGCACCCGGGCCGGCACCTCGAGGAGACGTACGGGATCCCGCGCACCGAGCTGATCCCGACGGTCAAGCTCGACGATCTGCGCTACACCTTCTTCGTCTGGCTGGACAAGCGGGACGCGCTGCGCTGCAGCATCGACCGGGCCACCGTGTCCAACCTGCGGCTGCCCGAGGCCGAGCGGGAGGAGAAGCCCGTCTCGGAGGTCGAACTGGCCATCTACCCGCGCATCGAGCCGGAGATCGCCCAGGACCCCCGCGTGGTCGAGCTGTTCAACGTGCTCTCGGAGGACCTGTGCGCGCGATTCGACACCAAGGTCACCTCTGACATCAAGTACCAGCGTTCGGCGACGGCCCTGGGCATGGGCGGCCGCTGAATCCGGAAGGAAGAGTGGAAGCCGGCCGTGGAGGACAGCCCGTGAAGATCTATCTCGTACGCCACGGCCAGTCGCAGTGGCAGGTCAGCCCCAACCAGGACTGGGACACCCGTCTCAGCCCGCTCGGGCACGACCAGGCCAAGCACCTGGGGAAGTGGTTCACCTCAGGAGCCGTCCTCGACGGCACCACCCGGCTGACGGTCGGCAGCGTGGTGACCAGCCCGCTGCAGCGGGCCCGTGAGACGGCCGGGTACCTCGGCGAGGCCCTCGGCCTGCCCGTGGACACGCAGCCGTCGCTGACGGAGGCCACGTTCCACGTCGTGTCCGAACTCCCCAAGGCCCAAGCGCCGTTCGCCCCGTGGCCCGAGGACCCGCTCTCCGAGCGCTACCTCGACTTCCGTGCCCAGGCTCGGACCGCTCTGGGAGAACTGACCCGACGGGCCGAGGAGACGGGGCAGCCGGTGCTCGCGGTGACCCACGGCGGGCTGATCAAGACGGTCATCCGCACGATCGCGGAGTCCGACGCCTTCTGCCTCAAGCTCTACAACTGCGGCATCAACGCGATCGAGTGGACCAACGGCCGATGGAGGGTGGTGCACGTGAACCTCTGGGACCATCTGCCGCCCGAGCTCCGCACCACCTGACGCCCGCACCCGCCGTCCGGCACCCGGAAAGGAAGCCATGCACGCACCCCGGCCCACGGTCGAGGACCTCACCGCCCTCTACGGCCTTCGGCCCATGCCGCTGGAGGGGGGCCTGTTCACCCGCACCTGGGCAGGTCCGCCGCGTCCCGACGGACGTCCCACCGGCTCGTCGATCATCGTTCTCCTCTCGCCCGAGGACAACCAGTTCTCGGCGATGCACCGGCTCCCCACCGACGAGGTCTGGCACTTCTACCTGGGCGACCCGGTCGAACTGGTGCTGCTCGAACCGGACGGCGGCAGCCGCGTCGTCGTGCTCGGTCCGGACGTACTGGGGGGCCAGCACGTCCAGTACACGGTCCCCGCCGGTACGTGGATGGGCGGACGGGTCGTGTCCGGAGGCCAGTGGGCGCTCTTCGGCTGCACCATGGCACCCGGGTTCAGCTCCGAGGACTACGAGGGCGGCGACACCCGGGAACTCAGCGCCCGCTACCCCGAGGCGGCCGGTCTCATCGAGGCGCTCTGCCGACCCGGAGTCCCCCTGCGCCACCCGGCCGGGACCGAAGGCGGGATCGACCGGCCCGCCCCCACGTCCGCGACAACGTCCCCGGCGACCTGAGGTGGACGGCTCGGGCCTGCCCGACCTGACGGGGCACACCGTCCTCGTCACCGGCGCCAGCGGCGGCATCGGCAGCGCCATCGCCCGGCGCTTCGCACAGACCGGCGCGGCCGTGGTCGTCCACGGACACGACGGAAAGGACCGGGCCGAACAGCTCGCCGCCGAGCTGACGGCCCAGGGTGGCCGGGCCCTCGCCCTGTCCGCGGACCTCACCGACGAAGCCGCCTGTCACCGTCTGATGACGGACGGCGCCGCGTGGTCCGGAGGCCTCACCGGACTCGTCAACTGCGCCGGCGTCCAGCCGGTGCGGGAACTGGCCGAGATGACCACCGCCGAGTGGCGGCGGGTGTTGGACACCAATCTCGCGGGCGCCTTCACCTGCACCCAGGCGGCGGTTCCCGCTCTGGCCGCCCGCGGAGGCGGCACCATCACCCACATCGCCTCCATCGAGGGACGCCAACCGGCCCTCGGCCACGCGCACTACTGCGCCTCCAAGGCCGCCCTCATCATGCACGCCCGTTCCGCGGCGCTCGAGTACGGGCGCCTGGGGATCCGCGTGAACACCGTCTCACCCGGACTGATCGACCGGCCGGGGCTCCAGGAGGAATGGCCCGAAGGGGTCCAGCGGTGGAAGAGCGCCGCACCGCTGGGACGGCTCGGCACGGCGCAGGACGTCGCCGACGCCTGTGTCTTCCTCGCCTCCCCGCTCGCGTCCTGGATCACCGGCCACGACCTCGTCGTGGACGGCGGAGTCTCCTCCGCGCCCACCTGGTAGCCGGAAGCACCCTGCCGCCACCGGCTTTCCCGTAACTAGCAGCAAGGAGCCGCATCACATGACCACGCTCAGCATGCCCGGATCCTCGGTACGGACGGGGCCGCCGCCCACCTACGAAGAGGTCTGCCGACAGCTCGCGTCCCTGCCGGTCGACCGCAGCGAGACCACCGTGCGCTCCAACCTCGAACTCGTCCACGCCCTGGGTTCGCGCGAGAACATCTCCGCCCTGCTGGGCGAAGTACTCGCCGACGAGAAGCTGCTCACCTCCATCGCGCAGCGCTCGTACCCGCACACCAACCACTTCGACAAGATCGTCCTGGTGGACTCCGGCACCCAGCTCGGCTACCGGCTGACCCTCCATCTGTGGAACCCGCCCTACTCCGACGCCGAGGCTGAGGACGAACAGATCCACGACCACCGCTTCAGCTTCTGGTCCCATGTCGTCGCCGGCACCCTGACCTCGCAGAACTTCGTACGGGACGCGACCGGAACCCTCTTCGGGGAGTACCAGTACATCCCCGAGAAGCTCAACAGCGTCGCCACCGTGGGGAACTTCTACGTCAACGTGGGCGACTCGCCGCTCCTCGCCACGGATCGTCCCCGCGTCGAGGCCGGCACGTCCTACGACCTCACGTTCGACCAGATCCACCGGGTGATCATGCCGCGCGAGGACCTGACCTGCACCCTGGTGCTGCGCGGACCCAGGCAGAAGAACTACGCGAGCGTCTTCAGCAACTCCGTCAAGTACGACCCCACGGAGAACCAGATGTTCTCCACCGAGGAGCTGGCCGACAAGCTCCGCATCGTCCTCGACCACTGCTGAGCCATCCCCCTGTTCCCCCCTACCGGCAGGAGTCCCATGCCCACGCCCCAGATCCCCACGGAAGAGCCCATCTACAGCCGGACCGGAGACTTCGCGGTCTTCAACCAACTGGGTGTCAAGCTCGCCTTCTCGGACGACACCTCCGACGAGGACTACTACGCCTGGCTCGACGACATGCACGTCCGGATCGGTGACCTGGTACCGGGTGCGGAGATCGCGGAGAAGAGCTACGCCCGCACCGAGCCCAGGCTCAACACCGGCATCTACTACGACACCGAGGACTACCGCCTGCTGAAGGCCGGCGCCGTCCTGCGCACCACGTGCAACATCAAGACCCATGCCTTCTGCGCGTTCAAGCTGTCCGAGGACGAGAACGCCGTACGGCGGGACCACCGGTACGTCTTCGAGGGCGAGGACAAGGCCAACATCCAGCGGGCCCCCTCGTCCCCGGAGGCCGTGGCGGCCGTCAAGCGGCTGCTCGCCCGCACGGACATCGAGCACCCCGGTGTCCATCTGCGCGAGAAGTTCGGCGTGACGGGTGACGACCTGGCCCCGGCCATCGGTCTGGAGCAGTACCGCCACCCCTTCTTCGTCTGGCTGGACAAGCGGGACGCCCTGCGCTGCTCGATGGACAGGGTCACGGTCTACGACCTGCGACTGCCCGAGGACCAGCGGGTGCGAAAGACGTACAGTGAGATCGAACTGCCGGTCTACCCGCACCTCGAGGACGAGGTCGCGCGTGATCCGCGACTCATCCAGCTCATCGAGACGCTGACCGCTTCGCTCCGGGAGCGCTTCGGCATCGAGTCCGTCCTGGAATCCAAGTACCAGCGTGGCGCGGACACGTTGGGCATCCCGAAGGGCTGATGGTGAGCAGAACCGAGCACCTGGGACCACCATCGGCCCCGGCGGGCGCCACGGCGTCCGCTGGGGCGGGTGCTCTCGTGGTCCTGGGAACCGCGCAGCTGCTCATCGCCCTGGACTACTCCGTCGTGTACGTGGCGCTGCCCTCCATAGACGAGGAACTCGGCTTCGGTTCCGCCACGTTGGCCTGGGTCGTCAGTGCCTACGCGGTCCCCTTCGCGGGGTTCCTCCTCGTGTGCGGCCGTCTCGTGGACCTGTTCGGAGCGCGGCGCATGCTGATCGGCGCGCTGTGGGTGATCGCGGTGTCTTCGCTCGGGGCAGGACTGGCCGGCAACGCCGCCCAGCTTCTCGCGGCGCGAGGAGTGCAAGGCCTGGGGGCGGCGGCGCTCGCCCCGTCGACCCTGGCCCTGCTGACCAGCACCTTCCCACCAGGGCGGGGGCGGACGCGAGCACTCACGGTCTGGAGCACCACCGGGGCCTCGGGACTCACGGTGGGAGTCCTCGGCGGGGGAGTCGTCACCGATGCCGCCTCCTGGCGCTGGGTGTTCTGGGCCGTCGTCCCCCTGGCCCTGTTCGCGCTGGTGCTGGCCCACTTCGCCCTCCGGGGCGACCGCGCCGCGGCGGTGGCGCGGGGACCGGTCGGCTGGGCCGGGGCGGTCCTGGTGACGCTCGGTGTCCTGTTCCTCGCCACCGGCATGACCCGTGCCTCCGAGGGCGGCCCACTGGATGCCGGCTTCGTCGTGCCGCTCCTGCTCGCAGGGGTGTGCATCGCGTTCCTGGTGCACCGCGAACGGCGCGCCGACGTGAAGCTGATCCCGCCGAACCTGCTCCGCAACCGCCGTTTCTCGACCGCCGCCCTCCTGGCGGCCCTGTTCATGGGGAGCTTCGGGGCGGAGTTCTACCTGCTGACCTTGTTGCTTCAGGAGGACAAGAGCTACACGCCGTTCGCCGCGGGCCTGGCCTTCGTTCCGCTGGCTGTCGCGGCTCCCGTCGGCAGTGCGGTCACGGGGCGCCTGATCAAACGCCTGGGCGAGCGGCACACCCTTGCCGTCGGGTTCGCCGGGGGAGGGGTGGGGCTGTTCGTACTGATGGCGGCGCCCGCGGACATCCCCTACGCGTGGGCGATCCTGCCGGCCCTGCTCGTGAGCGGTATGGGACAGGGAATCGCGTACACCGCGACCTTCGCGCTGGGCACCGGATCGATTCCCGAGCAACAACAGGGCGTGGGATCGGGTTTGATCACGATGGTACAGTATTTCGGTGGCAGCGTCGGCCTTGCAATCCTTGTTCTCGTTCTGCGTTCGTCGTTGCCGGATCAGCAATTCGTGAAGGGTTTCCTTCTACTCGGTTGCCTGGCGGCATTCGCGGCTGCGGCTGGTTACGCACTCCTGCCCCGGATCGGAACTTCGAATGCCCATCCGAAGGGTGGTCTTCGTGGCCCATGACAGTGATGTCTTATCTCTTTCCCTGTGCGGGAAAAAGATCAATTCGATTCCCGAAGTGCTGACGGACATGGAAAGCCTCTCAAGGCTCGACCTCTCCTTCAATCACTTCGACGAGCTGCCCGCGGATCTGGGGAGCCTCCACCGGCTCGCCGAGCTGCGTCTGGACGGGAACAGGTTCAGCAGATTCCCGGACGCCGTCCTCGCCTGCACGGGGCTCGAGGTGCTGAGCCTGTACAAGAACGCCCTCTCGGATGTGCCCTCCGAGCTCGGGAAGCTCCGCGAGATGCGCGTTCTCAACCTCGCCGACAACCGTCTCTCAGCGGTCCCTCCCGAGCTCGGCGAACTGCGCCACCTGCACACACTCGACCTGGGCCACAACGAACTGACCGAGCTCCCCCAGTCCCTGGGCGACCTGGCAGGCCTCACGCAGTACCTCTACCTGAGCAACAACAGACTCGCGTCGGTCCCGGACTCGCTGTGCCGTCTGACCCGTCTTCGCTACCTGAACATCACCGACAACCTCCTGACCTCGCTCCCGGAACGGTTCGGAGACCTCGTCTCCCTGCGCGAACTGCGCCTCTACAACAACCGTTTGGCCGAGCTGCCCCGGTCGATCGGCGGTCTCCGCGACCTGAGGGAGGCGCACCTCATGGGCAACGAACTGACCAGCCTCCCGGACGAGGTGGGCGACATCGGTGATCTGCGCGAGCTGCGCCTGATGGACAACCGGGTGACGGCGCTGCCCGAGTCGATCGGCCGGCTGTCCCGACTGCGGATCCTCGATCTGCGGAACAACGAGGTACGCAGGCTGCCGGATTCGATCGGGAACCTCGACCGGCTGACCCACCTGGATCTGCGGAACAACGGTCTGGAAGAACTTCCGGCCGCTTTGGCCGACCTGCCCAGCCTGGAGAAGCTCGATCTGCGGTGGAACCTCATCGATCCACTGCCCGAATGGATCTCCACCCTCGAGCAGAGGGGATGCGCGGTCCTGACGTGACCGGCGTGTCTACCGAGTTCGCTGTTATCGCATCCCGGCAAGAAAGGAATCCGTTCGTGGAATCGCCCGGCACGACGGCTGAAGAGACGCTCTCCCTGCGAGAACAACTTCTCGGCCTCATACGCGATGTTCCCGACTTCCCCCGACAGGGCGTGACGTTCAAGGACATTACCCCGCTGCTAGCCAATGCCGAAACCTTCTCGCGCCTTGTCGACAAGCTCGCGGATCTCGCCGTACTCCACGGGGCCACCGTGGTGGCTGGTCTGGAAGCCCGGGGATTCATCCTGGCCGCACCGGTCGCCCTGAGGGCCGGAGTGGGATTCGTTCCGGTACGCAAGGCGGGAAAACTTCCGGGACCGACGTTGGCGCAGTCGTACGAACTGGAATACGGCAACGCCGTGGTCGAGGTGCAGTGTGACGCCTTCGCACCCGGCAGCCGGGTCCTCGTCATCGACGACGTTCTGGCCACGGGCGGTACCTTGGCGGCATCGATCCGACTGATCCGCGACGCCGGCGCGGAAGTCGTCGCCGTCGGCGTCCTGATGGAACTGGGCTTCCTGGAAGGCCGCAAAAGCCTCCAGCCGCTGCTCGACGAAACGCCGCTCGAAGCGGTTGTCGCGGTCTGAGCTGGGTGGCGGGCAGCGTCGTCGGGCGGTCTCAGGCCATGGTTCTCACGATCTCCTCGACCAGCTCCGGAGTCGTCTCCGGGTGCAGGAAGGCGAAGCGGGCGACGGTCTCGTCCTCCCAGCCGGTGGGTGCGACGAAGGCGGTCCCGCCGGCGAGGAGGCGGGCGGACCATTCCGTGTAGTCCTCGGCGGTCCAGTTGATCCGGCGGAACAGCACGGCGGACAGCTCGGGTTCCCTGACGAGTTCGAGGTAGGGGGTGTTCCGGATGAGCGTGGCGGTGTCGCGGGCCAGGGTGATGGCCTGTTCGATGGCCTCGCCGTAGGCGCGGGTTCCGTGGACGGCGAGGGAGAACCACAGGGGGAGGCCGCGGGCGCGGCGGCTGAGGTGGTGGGCGTAGTCGCTCGGGTTCCACTGGTTGTCGTCGTCGGTGTGCAGGGCGTCGAGGTAGGAGGCGTCCTGGGTGTGGGCCGCCCTGGCCAGGCGCGGGTCGCGGTAGAGGAGGGCGGCGCAGTCGAAGGGGGCGAAGAGCCATTTGTGGGGGTCGATGACGAGGGAGTCGGCGTGCTCGATGCCCCGGTAGCGGTCCCGGACGCTCGGCGCCAGGAGGCCGGCGCCGCCGTACGCGCCGTCGACGTGGAGCCACAGGTCGAAGTCCCGCGCCACGGAGGCCGTACCGGCCAGGTCGTCGATGATTCCGGCGTTGGTCGTGCCGGCGGTGGCCGCCACCCCGATGATGTCGGACGGATCCGCGTCGGCACGGAGGGCGGCGCGCAGGGCGGAGCCGGTCAGGCGGTGGTCCTCGGTCGGCACCGTGAAGGGCTCGACGCCGATGATGCGCAGGGTGTTGCCGATGGACGAGTGGGCCTGGTCGGACACGGCGAACCGGACGCGGTCGTACGGGCCGAGGCCCCGCCGGCGCCGGGCCGTGTCGCGCGCGGTGACCAAGGCGGAAAGGTTCCCGGCCGAACCGCCCGAGACGAAGCAGCCGCCCGCGTCGGCAGGCATTCCGGCGAGGTCCGCGAGCAGGCGCAGGACCTGGTTCTCGGCGGCGATGGGACCGGAGGCGAGGAGCCACGAGACGCCCTGGATCGACGAGCAGGAGACGAGCATGTCGAAGAGGGCGGCAGCCTGGGTGGGGGCGGCGGGGACGAAGGACAGGAAGCGGGGGCTGTCGACCGCGATCGCGGTGGGCGCCAGCTGCTCGGTCCACAGCCGCAGGACCTCCGCCGGATCGTTGCCCTCCGGCCCGATCAGCCCTGCCAGAACCCTGTCGAGTTTGTCGCCTCCGCCCGGGTGGTTGAGCGTGGGCCGGTTCAGGAGGCGGTCGCGCAGCGCGGCGACGACGAGGTCGGTGAGGGCAGGGTCGTACGAGTGCATGGTGGACCTTCGCGTTGACGATCATCAGGCCGTGACGGGGCCGGTCGTCAGTGAATCCGGAGCCTGTGCCGAGGAGTTCGGTCTGTGTCACAGCTCTGGGCCGTTCGTTTCGTCCGGGTGGCCGAATCGCGCTGCGGGAGAGGTCCGTCGCGGTGCACCCGTACCAATCGGGGCGAGAGCTCTTGGAGCGGGCGACCAACATTCCGCGCCGCTTGCGGGACCACGATCACGGGAGGCCCCGCGGACGACGGCGGGAACGATCGAAAGGCTGCCCCGCATGCGTCACGCCACCCGCCCGACCCTCGGCATCCTCGGCGGGATGGGACCGCTTGCCACGGCCGACTTCTACCGCCGGGTCGTCGAGCGCACCCCGGCCGGCTCCGACCAGGCGCATGTGCCCGTCGTCATGTGGGCCGACCCCGGCGTCCCCGACCGGACCGCGGCGCTGCTCGGAAGCGGGCCGTCCCCCGTCCCCGCCCTCGTGGAGGGTGCCCGCTGGCTCCAGCGCGCGGGAGTGAGCTGCATCGCCGTTCCCTGCAACACCGCGCACGCCTACGTCGAGCAGCTGTCCAAGGCGACCGGCGTCGAGGTCCTCGACATGATCAAGGCCGCGCTCGAGGCGGCGGCGCGCCGGAGGCCCGGGCTTGAGCGGGTGGGGGTCCTCGCGACCCGGGGGACGCGGCTGACCGGGCTGTACGAGCGGGCCGGCGCCCGGCTCGGGCTCGACGTGGTGCAGGTGCCCGTTTCAGTGCAGGAGCGGTACGTGGACGCCGCCATCCAGGCGGTCAAGGGCGGTGCGGAGCTCGCCGGGCCCGAGCGCTGGATCGCCGCCGCTGCCGAGAGCCTCAAGGAACAGGGTGCCCAGGCGGTGATCGCCGCCTGTACGGAGATCCCGCTGATCAGCGAGGCGGCTGCTCGCGTGCTCCCGCTGGTCGATTCGACCGACGCCCTCGCCGAAGCCGCCGTCGCCCGCCTGTGGCAGCCCGCCGATGTCGTTCGTCCCACGGTACGAACCGGCTGACGTACCCTCGTCCGTACGCACCACATCGCAGGGCCGTGCACGTCCTAACCTGCGGAGATGATCAGGCACATGTCGACGCACCCCGCCCGGAGCCTCAGCCGGGTGCTGGAGGACTTCGGCCACACCCTCCTGGATCTGCTGTACGGCGACCCCGACGCCGCCGGGGAGATCGGCGGCGTCGGCATCCACGATCCGTACGACGAACAGCACTATCCGGAACACGCCATCGTGCTCGGCGTCGGTGTGCAGGGCGCGGACGAGATCGGCCGGCTGCTCCGGTACCTCGCCGCGCTCGGCGCCACCGCCCTGGTCGTCCGCGGCCCCGTCGACGACGCCGACGAGCTGGAACCGGTCGTGAGCGAGACCGGTGTCGCGCTGCTCGCCCTGACCCGTGGTGCCTCCTGGTCGCAGCTGGCGGCGATGCTGCGCACCCAGCTCGCCGAGGGCGACGTGGGCGACGCCCGCGAGGGCGAGGAGCAGACTCTCGGCGGCGTGCCGTCCGGGGACCTCTTCGCCCTGGCCAACGCCATCGCCACCCTGCTCGACGCCCCCGTCACCATCGAGGACCGCCGCTCCCGCATCCTCGCCTTCTCCGGCCGGCAGGACGAGGCGGACGCCCCCCGCGTGGAGAGCATCCTGGCCCGCCAGGTGCCCGAGCGCTATCTGCGCCACCACGAGGAGCACGGCGTCTTCAAGGAGCTGTACCGCAGCGAGGGCCTGGTGCACGTTCCCCCGCCGACCCTCGGCGACGAGGTGGCGCTGCCGCGGGTGGCGGTGGCCGTCCGGGCCGGGGACGAGTTCCTCGGATCCGTGTGGGCGGCGCTGCGCAAGCCACTCACGCCGGAGCGGGAGCAGGCGTTCCTGGAGGCGGCGAAGCTCGTGGCCCTCCACATGCTCCGCTTCCGGGCCGGCACGGACGCCGAGAACCGGCTGCGCGCTGACCTCGTCACGACCGCCCTGGAAGGCGGGGCCGGGGCGGTCGAGGCGCTGGGCCGGCTCGGGCTCGTCGACGAACCGACCCTGGTCATGGCCATGGGTCTCGCTCCCGAGCGGGGCGAGGACCACGCCCACGTCACGGCCGAACGCCAGCGCCTGGCGTCCGCCCTGGCCGTCCACCTCACGGCTGTACAGCCCCGTTCGGCCGTGGCGCTGCTCGGCGACGTGGCGTACGCGCTCTTCCCCGTGCCGGGCGACACCGCCCACGCCCGTGAGCGTGCCCTGCAGGTGGCCTCGAACTTCCTTGCCCGCACCGGCGAACGGGCCGGCGCCGTCATCGGGATCGGCTCGGTCGCCGAGGAACCCGCCGCGCTCCCGCGCTCCCGCGCCAACGCCGACCGGGCCCTCCGCGTGCTGTTCACCGGCCGGACAGGAAAACGAGCCGCCTCCATCGCCGATGTGTACGTCGACGCCCTGCTCATCGAGATGCGGGACCTGGCCGTCGCCAACCGCGACGAGCTCTCGGGGCCCCTCGCCCGCCTCGTGGCGTACGACGCCAAGCACAACGCCCACCTGGTCGAGACCCTGCGGGCGTGGCTGGACGCCTTCGGAGACGTGATCACCGCCTCGGCCAGCGTGTTCGTCCACCCCAACACTTTCCGCTACCGCATCCGCCGGGTCGCCGAGGTAGGGCAGATCGACCTGCAGGACTCCTCCGCCCGCTTTGCCGCAATGCTCCAGCTGCGCCTGATGACCATGGACGACAACGGTGGAGCCCGCGCCCAAGGCACAGCTCCCCCCTCATCAACCGACTGACGTGCGCTGCCAGGCTCAGGGCGTACCCCACCACCTACAAGTGGGGCTGGGAGCTCTTCGAGTCCTCTGGAACGTGTGGTGCCGGGTGGGTCGGTATCAGCTGTGCAGTACGAACCGGGCCATGCGCAGGCCCGGTACGGGTTCGAAGTCGTCGCCCCGCTGGAAGCCGAGCCTTTCGTACAGGGTCACGGCGGGCTGGTTGTCCGCTCCGGTGCTCACTCTCACTTCACCTCCGCCAGCCACCTTGACCAGCAGGTCATTCAGCAGGCGGGAGGCAAGGCCCCGGCGGAACCAGGCAGGGTCCACGCAGACACGGTCGATGTCAATGACGAGCTGCCCGGTATCGGTCTGCCAGGCTACGAAGGCGGCCACCGTTCCTTCGCCGGTCACCGCGCCCAGCCAGCGCAGGGGCCGGGCCGTCATCTCCTGTAGGGATTCGGACAGGGCAGGGATGCCGTCGAAGTTGATGAGTTCGGCCTCGACGGCATAGGCGCGCAGGCCCACCGCGTGCACAGCGGACGCGACCGCGGCATCGCTCAGATCCAGCTCGCGGATCAGCATGCCGGACGGCATGGGCGCGCAGGAACAGGAATGAGCCAGGCCATGGTCGGACATGTGGCGATGTTATCGGGCTGGGCCCACCGCTGAGTTCGGTCGCGGCGGGGGGTGACACGGAGAGAGCCGGGCATTGTCTCGGCCGAGTCATGCGGCTGGCGCGAGCACAACAACGACAGTCCTCGTGATGGATCGGCGTTGAACACGCCGACGCCGGGCGCTGCCGATGGCGCCGGTCCGGCGAACACGCTGGTCGCCTGTGAAACCTGCGGCACCGCTCTCGGCACGCGGCCTGAAAGCAGCCCACCGTCACATGTCAAGCGCCGCGCCCGCCTCCAGCACGCCCCGAAATCAAACGCGAGTGGGCCGGTCAGAGGCGGACGCCCGGCGGGACCGTCAGGTCCGCGTGGGTGTCGTGGAAGGCGTCCGCGTCCTGGATGGTGCGCACCCAGTCGTAGAACAGCTCCTTGGTGGAGAGCGTCTCGATGCCCCGGCCGGCCAGGCGCCGCAGGCCGCGGTCGTGGGCCTGGCCGGGGGAGTAGGCGGCGTCGTCCACGACCACCACGCGCTTGCCGGCGTGGTGCAGCTGGATCGCCGAGTGGGCCACACAGATGTCCGTCTCGATGCCCACGAGGATCATGGTCGTACGGCCGGTGGCCTCGATCGCGGCGGCGATGTCGGGGTTGTCCCACACGGCGAAGGCGTTCTTCGGCAGGGTGACCGCCTTGGCCGGCAGCACCTCGCGGATCTCCGGCACGGTGTGGCCGCTGGTGCCGGGGTCCTCCTCGGTCACCACGACCGGGATCCCCAGGCGGTCGGCGACGGACGTGATCCAGGCGATGCGCCTCACCATGTCGTGGAACCGCTGCCGGTCCACGTCGAGCCGCTTGGGCGGGTAGAAATCGGTCTGCACATCGATGATCACCAGGGCGCAGTCGTCGCGGTCGATCAGCGGCATCGTCGTCTCGTCTCCTCGTACGTTCGGTGCACGCCACCCTAGGAACGCCGACCACCTCCGGAGTCGTCCGCGGAAACAAGCTCCGACCTGCATCTTCGTATCCGCGCACGAACCGCCGGGTGTCCTCCGCGCATACGCTTCCGGCCAAGTTCAACGAGCCGCATCGATCCACCCGGAGGACGCGCGTGAAGGCCGACAGCGAGCACTGGGGCAGCCGCCTCGCGGCCCTGGCCGCCGACTCCGAGGTACCGGGCGCGAGCCTGGCGTTCTGGCACAGCGGCGAGGTGTACGAGTGCGCCACCGGCGTCCTCAACACCACCACCGGGGCGCCCGTACGCACCGACTCACTGTTCCAAATCGGATCGGTCACCAAGGTGTGGACCGCGACCCAGCTGATGCTCCTGGCCGAGCAGGGCCGCGTCACGCTGGACACCCCTGTCGCGGAGATCCTGCCGGAGTTCCGGGTGAGCGACCCCCGCGCCACCGCGGCGATCACCCTGCGCCATCTGCTCACCCACACCTCGGGCATCGACGGTGACCTGTTCCTGGACACCGGCCGCGGCGACGACTGCCTGCGGCGCTACGTCGAGGCGTGCGCCGACCTGGATCAGACGTTCCCCGTCGGGGACTCCCACTCGTACTGCAACTCCGGATTCGTCATCGCCGGCCGGGTCGTCGAGCGGCTCACCGGCACGGTCTGGGACCAGGCCCTGCGGGAGCAGATCTGTGACCCGCTGGGACTGACCCACACCTGGTCGCTGCCGGAGGACGTCCTGCGCTTCGGCGCCGCCGTCGGCCACGACGAGCGCGGTGCCGTAGTGCCGCAGTGGGGGTTGCCCCGATCCGTCGGCCCCGCGGGACTGATCTGCGCACGGGCCGCCGACGTGGTCGCCTTCGGCCGCGCCCACCTCACCCCCGGAGCGCTCCTCGCCGACCCTGCCACCCTGCGCCAGGCGCAGGTCGACCTGCCCAATCCGCACTGCGGCGGACGGCAGTGGGGCATCGGCTGGAGCCTGGACGAGTGGGACGGCCACCAGGTCGTCTCCCACACCGGCGACACCATCGGCCAGCACGCCGCGCTCTGGGTGCTCCCCGAACTCGGGACCGTCGTCGCCGTGATGGTCAACGGTGGCCGGAGCGTCGAGTTCCAGCACCGGCTGGTCACCGAGCTCCTCCGGGAGCTGCACGCGGTCCACGTCCCCGCCCCCATCGCCCCGCCCGAGCAGCCCGTCCACGTCGACATCGAGCCCTTCACCGGCGTGTACGAGCGCGCCGGCAGCAGGATCCACGTGACCTCCCACGAGGGCCGGTTGCGCCTGCGTACCGAGCCGACCGGCATCCTCGTGGGCCTCGCCCGCTCCCGCAGCCTCGACCTCGTCGCCGTCGACGCGACGACCTTCGTCGGCCGCGACGAAGACGACTCGATCTGGGACGCGGTGGTGTTCGAGCAGCGCCCCGAGGGCCCCTCGTACCTCCACTACAGCGGCCGTGCCACCCCGAAGACCAGCTGACCCACGCGCGATTGGAACCCCATGGCACCACCCTCCACCGCCAACGAGGTGACCGCCCGCCTCCAAGCGATCTTCGACGAAGCCGGAGTCGAGGGCTTCGTCCACGCCCGCGACATCGACGGTGACGGCGACGCTCGCGAGGTCGCCCTCCGTGCCGACGCCCCCGTCATCGTCGCCTCCCTCCGCAAGATCGCCGTCGCGGTCGCCTACGCCCGTCAGGCTGCGGCCGGAGCCCTCGACCGGGCCGCCCGCCACACCATCACCGCCGCCAACCGCGAAGGCGGCGGCATCGGCACCGACAGCTGCCGGCACGACGTCACCTTGAGCACCCGCGACCTCGCCTTCTTCATGCTCTCCATGAGCGACAACGCGGCCACCGACAAGCTCATGGAGATCCTCGGCACGGACCTTGTACGCGCCGTCGCCACCGAACTCGGCTGCCCACGCCTGCCGGTCGGGCGCTACCGAGAGCTGTGGGACCCGGTCTGGGAGGAGCTCGGCCTCGACCCGGACGGCGACATCGACGCCCAGCTGGACCAGGTGAGCGAGGACCGGATCAGGGGACTGGCCATGCTCGACCCCACCCGGTCCGCGTCCAGTACGCCACGGGAGATCACCTCCCTGCTCACGGCGATCTGGCGCGACCAGGCCGGACCCGCCGAAGCGTGCGCTGAAGTACGAGAGTTGCTGAGCCAGCAGCTTTCCGTCCACCGCCTCGTCGCGGGCTTCGACGACGACGTCCGCGTCGCGGCCAAGAACGGCTCCCTGTGGGGCGTCCTCAACGAAGCCGCCGTCGTCGAGTACGCCGACGGCGGCCGCTACGCCGTCGCGGTCTTCCTGCGCACCCCCGCGCTCGGTGGCCGCAACCCGGCCGCCGACGCCGCGATCGGCCGTGCCGCACGGACCGCCGTCGACCACCTGCGCCGGGCACCGGCCGCCACCCCACCCGAGGAGACGACATGACCACAGCCGCAGCGCGGTCGGCCGGGGCCGATCAGACCCGCACCCTGCTCTCGTACGCCTTCACCCAGGCCGGCGTCGAAGGGTTCGTCCACGCCAGGGACCTCGACACGGGTGCGGAGTTTGGCCACGGCGCCGACACCCAGGTCGTGCTCGCCTCCGTCTTCAAGATCCCCATCGCCCTTGAGTACGCCCGGCAGGCGGCGGCAGGGGAGCTCGACCCGGCAGGGCGCCACACGGTCACGGCCGCCTACCGGGCCGGCGGCAGCGGTACCGACGGCTGTGCGTACGACGTCGAGATGAGCGCCCGCGACCTGGCCTTCATGATGATGACGATCAGCGACAACGCGGCGACCGACCTGCTCCTCGACATCGTCGGCCCTGACCGGGTCCGCGCGACCCTCGACGACCTGGGCTTCCCCGACTTCGGTTGCTCCTCCTGTGCCGCCCTGGACGACGACATCCGCAGGGAACTCGGCCTCGCGCCGGACCGCTCCCTCGACGACCAGCTGGCCGGCGTCCCCGACGAACGGCTCCTCGCCCTCGGTGCCTGCGCCCCCGGCAGCAGCCCTTCGAGCACACCCCGCGAGGTGACCGCGCTCCTCGCCGCCATCTGGCGCGACGAAGCCGGTCCGGCGAGCGCCTGCGCCGAGGTCCGCGACATCATGAGCCAACAGGTCTGGCAGCACCGCCTGGTCTCCGGGTTCCCCGAAGCGGGCGTGCGGCTCGCCGGGAAGACCGGCACGGACTTCGCCGTACGCAACGAGGCCGGCGTGATCGAGTACCCCGACGGCAAGCGGTACGCCGTGGGCGTCTTCCTGCGGACGTCGACCGCAGCTGGGCGCCAGCCCCTCGCCGACCGTGCGATCGGCCGCGCCGCCAGGCTCGCCGTGGATCATCTCCGCACCCGGACGTGAACGAGCCCCCCGTGCCCTCCGCCCGTCCGCTCGCGCACTTCACGCCCCGGACCGCCTCGCCGGCGGTCCGGGGCCGTCGTGTCTTCGAAACCGCCGCCCGGCTTGGGACCCCGCACCTAACCGGAGCGGCACCTTTCGTCGTCCCGTCTGAATCAATTCCGGCCACGAGCCGCGACTGTGAGGCAACTCTCCAGCCCCAAGGAGCTCCCCTATGAAGCCCCCGATGAACAGAGCCAAGGCGATAGCCGCCTGTACCGCGGTGGCACTGCTGGCGGCCGGCTGCGGCAGTGGCCAGGCCGGGTCGGCCGGTGGTGACGCCTTCAGTTTCGCGATCAAGAGCGATCCCGGTCTGCTCGATCCGGCCCAGTTCCAGAACTCCCACACGTACACCGCGCTGTCGCTCGCCTACGACACGCTGGTGAACATCGACCCCGACGGCCGCGTCGTCTCGGGCCTGGCCCAGAAGTGGGATGTCAGGCCGTCGTCGGTCACCTTCACCCTGCGCCGCGACGTCACCTGTGCGGACGGCAGTCCGGTGAGGCCGAGCACGATCGCCGCGAACGTCGACCACATCACCGATCCGGCCACCAAGTCGCCCGCCGTCGGTGTCGTCATTCCCGAGGGCCTGACCGCGAAGGCCGACGACACGGCCGGCACGGTGACTCTTGCCACGCCCAAGCCGTTCGCGCTCATACTGCAGAGCACCCGGTACCTGTTCATGGTCTGCGGCAAGGGGCTGAAGGACCGCTCCTTGCTCAAGAGCGGCACCTCCGGGTCGGGCCCTTTCCAGCTGACGGAAGCCCGGCCCAACCAGAGTTACACCTTCATCCGGCGCACCGACTACACCTGGGGACCCGGTGGAGCCACGGCATCCGACCCCGCCATGCCGGACTCGGTCGTCCTCAAGGTCGTCAGCAGCGAGTCGACAGCGGCGAACCTGCTGCTTTCCCACCAGCTGAACGCCGCCCAGTTCGCCGGCCCTGACCGTGCCCGGGTGACCAACGTTCCCGGCGTGACCACCACCGTCCAGGCCAACGGCACGCAGGAGTTCTTCTTCCACCAGGGCAAGGGGCACCCCGGAAACGATCCGGCGGTGCGCAAGGCCCTTCTCCAAGCGGTCGACCTGCACGCTCTCGGTGCGATTTCCACCGGTGGCACCGGACAACGGCCCACCGGCCTGGTGCTGCAACCGAACCCCTGCCCCGGTGACACGGTCACCGGCCACCTGCCCGCCTTCGATCCCATCGCGGCCGGCTCGGCGCTCCACGCCGCCGGCTGGCGCCGAGGCCCCGACGGCTTCCGCGTGAAGGAGGGCAAGAGGCTCACCATCCGCATGATCTACGGCACCTTCGGGGGCGAGAGCATGGCCGCCGCGGCCGAGTACTTGGCCGACGCGTGGAAGAAGGTCGGCGTCGACGTGCGGCTGCGGGCCCTGTCGGACGCCGCCTACGACGAGGTGGAAGCGGTCACCCAGGACTGGGACGTGGACTGGGTGTCGCTCGGCGTCACCCTGCCCACACAGCTGATCGGTTCGCTGTCCGGCCCCTTCACCCCCGAGGGCGGCAACTTCGCCCACCTCACCAACAAGACGTACGAGGAACTCACCGCCGAGGCGAGCAAGCTTCCGGGAACGTCGGGCTGCGCCCTGTGGGCGCGGTCGGAGAGTGCGCTGCTCGACAACGTCGATCTCGTCCCCGTCGTCGACAAGACGCTCACTACCGCCGCCCACAACGCCTCGTTCCGCATCACGGCGGGGCTCTTCGACCCGACGTCGATCCGCATGACGGGGGGAGAGAAGTGACCAGCCCATCCGACGTGCTCGCCCCGCACGACACGCCCGCCGTCGCCGCACCGCGCCGTTCCCACCGCCTCACGCCGGGCTTCCTCGTCCGGCAGCTGCTGCGCCTCGCCGCCTCCCTCGCCGTGCTCGTCGTGGCCTCGTTCGCGATGATCCACCTGATCCCCGGCGACCCGCTGCGCAAGATGCTCGGCCCGACCGCGCCGAAGGAACTCGTCGCACAGCGCCGGAGCGAACTCGGCCTCGACGAGCCGCTCTTCACCCAGTTCACGCACTATGTCCGGCAGCTGCTCTCCGGCGATCTCGGGACCTCCTTCTTCAGCTCCCAGCCGGTGGCGGACATCATCGGACAGGGCCTCCCCAACACCCTGGCCCTCGCTCTCCTGGCCACCCTCACCGCTCTGGCCGTGGCCGTCCCGCTGGGGCTGTGGGCCGCCGTCCGTACCCACAACGGACGCCGGCGGGGCACCGAGAACGCGTTCACCACCCTCACCGGCGCCGCCGTCGCCATCCCCGAGTACCTCTACGGTCTCGCCCTGATGCTCGTCCTCGCCCTGGGCCTCGGCCTGTTCCCGCCGGCCGGCCTCACCGGGCCCGCCTCGTTCGTCCTGCCGGTCACGGCGCTCGCCATCGCCCCGGCGGCGATGATCGCCCGCCTGGCGCGCGTCGAGACCCTGCGTGAACTCGACACCGACTACATGCGCCTGGCCCACGCCAAGCGGCTGCCCGCCTGGCGCCTGTACGCGGTGCATCTGCTGCCCAACACCCTCACCGCGACCCTCACCATGGGCGGCCTGCTGCTCAGCGGGCTGATCACCGGCAGCGTCCTCGTCGAGAACGTGTTCGCCTGGCCCGGACTCGGCCTGCGCACGGTCGAGGCCATCACCCAGAAGGACTACCCCGTGGCGCAGGCCATGATCCTCGTCTACGGCGCGCTCGTCCTCGTCGTCAACTTCCTCGTCGACCTCCTGCTCGGGGTCCTCGACCCCAAGTCGACCCTGTCCACCCCGTCCGCCTCCACCCGCAGGGAGGGCTGATGCGCCGTCTGCCGATCAACCCCGCCGGTCTGCTGGGCGCCGTGCTCGTCGCCCTCATGGTCCTCCTCGCGATCGTCGGCCCGCCGATCTGGGAGGACGCCGCCACCCGGATGAACCCGAAGGAGATCAGCCAGGGAGCCTCCGCCGCGCATCTGCTCGGCACCGACGCCCTCGGCCGTGACCTCCTCGCCCGGACCCTGGTCGCCACCCGGCTGACCCTGGGCCTCGCCTTCCTGGCCACCCTGATCGGCACCGTCACCGGCATCCTGCTCGGCACCCTGCCGCAGATCCTGCCCCGGCGCGCGGGCCGAGCGGTCATCGCCGCGGTCGACCTGCTCGTGGCCTTCCCCGCCCTGCTGCTCGCCATGTTCACCGCCGTCGTCGCCGGCCTCGGCGCCCAGGGAGCCGTCCTCGGCATCGGCGTCGCCCTCGCACCGGCCTTCGCCCGGCTCACCCACACCATGACCGCGTCCGTCGCCGGATCCGACTACATCGCCGCTGCCCGCATGCTGCGGGTGCCCCGCCACCGCATCCTCACCCGCCACATCCTCCCCAACATCGCCGAGCCGCTCATCCTCAACACCGCCCAGGCCATGGGCGGCGCCCTGCTCGGCCTGTCCGCGATGTCCTTCCTCGGCATGGGCGTCCAGGCACCCTCGTACGACTGGGGCCGACTGCTCAACGAAGCGTTCGGGCACGTCTACGTCACCCCGTCCGTCGTCGTCGCCCCCGCGCTCGCCGTCAGCCTCTCCGGCCTCGGCTTCATGCTGCTCGGCGACACCTTCGCCAAGGCCGCCGCCCACACCCGCGAAACGGTGGGCAAGCCCGTCGCCCCCGTCGTGACCCCCGCCCGGGACGAGCCCGCACCGGACGCCGTCCTGGAGGTACGGGACCTCACCGTCGCCTTCCCCGGCGGCATCACCCCCGTACGGCAGCTGTCGCTGACCGTCCGCGCGGGCGAGATCGTCGGCCTCGTCGGCGAATCGGGCAGCGGCAAGAGCATGACGGCCGCCGCCATCGGCAGGATCGTGCCCTACCCCGGCCTCACCGGCAGCGCCCGCATGCGGCTCGGCGGCGTCGACCTCGACGACCTGACCGACTCCGAGCGCCGCAAGCTGCTCGGATCGTCGCTCGCGATGGTCTTCCAGGACCCCACCTCCTCCCTCAACCCCGCGCTCCGCGTCGGCGGCCAGCTCGCCGAAGTCGCCACCCTGCACGACGGCGCCACCCGCACCGAGGCGCGGGCCCGTGCCGTCGAACGGCTCGACCGGGTCCGCATCAAGCACCCCGCCGACGTCGTCAAGCGCTACCCGCACGAGCTGTCCGGCGGCATGCGCCAGCGCGCCGTCATCGCCATGGGCCTGATGAACACGCCCCGCCTGATCATCGCGGACGAACCCACCACCGCCCTCGACGTCACCGTCCAGCGCGAGGTCCTGCGGGTCCTGCGCGAAGCCGTCGACGAGACGCGGGCGGGCGCCCTGTTCATCTCCCACGACATCGCCGTCGTCAGCGAACTGTGCGACCGGATCGCGGTCATGTACGCGGGCCGCATCGTCGAGGAACTCCCCGCCGACGGCCTCCACTACGCCCGCCACCCCTACACCCGCGCCCTCGTCGGCTCGCTGCCCGACATGGACACCGACCGCTCGGGCCCCCTCACCACCATCCCCGGCCGCCAGCCCGCGCCCGGCGACGTCGGAGACGGCTGCGCCTTCGCCGACCGGTGCGCCCTCGCCACCGCCCGCTGCGCCATCCGCCCCAAGCTGCTCGCCCGTACGGAATCCCACTCCGTGGCCTGCTGGGAGGTCCTGTGAACATCAGCGAACTCACCGTCCGCTTCGGCCACTTCACCGCCGTCGACCGTGTCGGCCTGGAGGTCCCGGCCGGCTCCGTCACCGGGCTCGTCGGAGAGTCCGGCTCCGGGAAGTCCACCCTCGCCCGCGCCGTGGCCGGCCTGACCCCGTACAGCGGGACCGTCTCCGGGGTCGCGCCCGGCCGCGTCCAGATGGTGTTCCAGGATCCGTACTCCTCGCTCAACCCGCGCATGAGCATCGGCGACGCCATCGCCGAGGGCACCCGCGTCCCCCGCGCCCAGCGGCCGGCGGAGGTCGGGCGGCTCCTCGAACTGGTCACCCTCCCCGCCACGTACGCGAGCAAGTACCCCCGCGAACTCTCCGGCGGCCAGCGCCAGCGCGTCGCCATCGCCCGTGCCCTCGCGGCCGGGCCGGAGCTCCTCATCGCCGACGAGATCACCTCCGCCCTCGACGTCTCCGTCCAGGGCGCCGTCCTCAACCTCCTGCGCGACCTGCGCGGCGAACTCGGCCTGACCATGCTGTTCATCTCGCACAACCTCGCCGTCGTGCGGTACGTCTGCGATGCCGTCGCCGTCATGCACCACGGCCGGCTCGTGGAGTCCGGACCCGTCGAGGACGTGATCGGCGCGCCGCAACACGCGTACACCCGCACCCTGCTGGACGCGGTCCCGCGCCTCGCCCGCACCTGAGCTCCCGGTCCCCGCCGTCCCGTCCGGCGGTCCGACGCCTGCTCCTTCCCGCTGAAAGGTTCGTCGTGTCCCACGACCTCCACCACCGTGCCGTCGTCGCCGACGCGCACAACGACCTCCTCATGGCCGTCGCCGCGCGCCCCCCGAAGCGCTGGGGCTCCTTCTTCCGCGAACGCTGGCTGCCGCAGCTGCGCGAAGGCGGCATCGACATCCAGGTCCTGCCCGTCTTCATCGACGACCAGTACCGCCCCGAGGGCGCGCTGCGGCAGACCCTCCGCATGATCGAGTGCGCCCATGTCCTCGCCGAGGCCAACGCCGACCGGGTCACCCTGTGCCTGAACGGCGCCGACATCGACGCGGCCCTCGCCGAGGGCAAGATCGCCCTCGTCCTCGCCCTGGAGAGCGCCCCCGGCATCGACGCCTCCGTCGAACTCTTCCCGACTCTCTTCCGACTCGGCGTACGGATGGCCTCCCTCGCCCACTGGGGCCGCACCCCGCTCGCCGACGGCAGCCGCGAGGACGCCACCGGCAGCCGGCTGACCGCACCCGGCGTCGAGGCGCTGCGGGAGATGGAACGCCTCGGGATGCTCTTCGACATCTCGCACCTGGGGGCGAGCGGCGTCGCGCACGTCCTGGAACTGGCCACCCGGCCGCTCATCGCCACCCACTCGTGCGCCCGCGCGCTGCGGGACCACCACCGCAACCTCACCGACGACCAGATCCGCGGCGTCGCCGCCACCGGTGGAGTGGTGTGCGTGAACTTCGTACCGGACTTCCTCACCGACGACCAGGCGAAGGTGAGCACCGACCGGATCGTCGACCACATCGAGCACATCGTCTCCGTCGCCGGGATCGACCACGTCGGCCTCGGCTCCGACTTCGTACGCGAGGTCATGGCGGACGTCATGCCGCCCTGCTGCGAGAACCTCGACGACGAGGACCCCATGTTCGACTTCCCCGGCCTTGAAGGCCCGGCGGGTATGCCGCTGGTGACCGAGGCGCTGGTCCGGAGGGGACTGCCGGAGGCGGACATCCTGAAGGTCCTCGGCGGGAACATGCGGCAGCTCATGGCCGAGCACATGGGCTGACCTGGCCCGACCTTTCCCCGCAGCGGTGCCCGGCCGGTCGTACGTCCCGCCGGGCACCGGCCGTTCGGTCCCCCGTACGAACCCGAGGCCGAGGTTGTCACCCCGGCACCAACCGGGCCGCGTCCGCCCTGCCTAGCGTGACCGTCATCCCACCCTGGAGGACCACCGTGCCGGTTGACCAAGAACCCAGTCCCCCGCGAGCGGATGCCGTGTCCGCCCCCGCGTTCGACCTCGACACCATGCTCGCCGACCTCGAAGAACTCGTGACCTGCGAGTCGTACTCCGCCGACCACGCCGCCGTCTCCCGCAGCGCACAGGTCGTCGCCGACCAGGGAAGCCGGCTGCTCGGCGCCCGCCCGAAGACGCTGGTCGTCGACGGCGTCACCCACGTCCAATGGACCTTCGGCGCCCCGCGCATCCTGCTCCTGGGGCACCACGACACCGTCTGGCCGATGGGCTCACTCACGACCCACCCCTGGTCGGTGGAGCAGGGCGTCGCCCGCGGCCCGGGCGTCTTCGACATGAAGGCCGGCCTGGTCCAGATGTTCCACGCCCTGGCCTCCCTGCCCTCCCTCGACGGGGTGTGCGTCCTGGTCACGGGCGACGAGGAGGTCGGCTCGGACACCTCCCGCCACCTCATCGAAGACCTGGCACGGCAGTGCGCGGCGACTCTCGTCCTGGAGCCGTCCGCACCCGGGGGCGCGCTCAAGACCGGTCGCAAGGGCGTCTCCCTCTACGACATCACGGTCCACGGCCGCGCCGCCCACTCCGGACTCGAACCAGAGAAGGGCGTCAACGCGGCGACCGAACTGGCCCAGCAGATCCTCGCACTGAGCCGGATCGCCGAAACCGTGACCGCCCGGACCGGGCCAGGGACGACCGTCACGCCCACCGTGATGTCGGCGGGCACCGCGAACAACACCGTGCCCGCCCGCGCCGACCTCAGCGTGGACGTACGGGTCCCCGGCGCGGCGGCGCAGGAAGCGGTCGACCAGCTGATCAGGGCCCTGCGACCGCACGATCCCGAGGCGCGCCTGCGGATCGCCGGCGGCCCCAACCGCCCGCCCCTGGACCCGGACGCCTCCCACAAGCTCTTCGCCCTGGCCGACGGCATCGCCCCACGACTCGGCCTCGCCCCCCTGCGGCAGGCCGCCGTCGGCGGGGCCTCCGACGGCAACTACACCGCCGGAGTCGGCTGCCCCACCCTCGACGGCCTCGGCGCCGTCGGCGACGGCGCCCACGCCGACCACGAACACGTCCTCACCACCACCATGCCGGACCGCGCCCGGCTCCTGGCCGCACTCGTCGGAGCGATGCAGTGAACGCACTCGACCTCAAGGAACTCCACACCATGGAGGACCTCGACACCGTCAGCCGCCTCTACGCCGACATCTGGGGCACGGACGCCGACAGCCCGCCCGTCTCCGCCGAAGTCATGCGCGCCCTGTCCCACGCGGGCAACTACGTCGCGGGCGCATACGAACAAGGCCGCCTGGTCGGCGCGTCCGTCGCCTTCTACGGGGAGCCCATCGGCACCACCCTGCACTCCCACATCACCGGTACGGCCATGGGCCGCGGCATCGGGCTCGCCCTCAAGCTGCATCAGCGCCAGTGGGCCCTCGCGCGCGGGATCAAGCGCATCACGTGGACCTACGACCCGCTGATCCGCCGCAACGCCTACTTCAACCTCGTCAAACTCGGCGCCCGCCCCGAGGAGTACCTGACGTCGTTCTACGGCGCCATGGACGACGCCATCAACGGCGGTGACGAGTCCGACCGCGTCCTGACCGCCTGGGACCTGACCAGCCCGGCAGGCCCGTACGCCTTCGAACTGCCCGCGGAAGTCGTCCACGGCGTCCGCAACCACGACGGCCACCCCGTCATCGGTCCCACCGACGCCGCCACCGTCCTCATCGACCTCCCCGACGACATCGAGTCCCTGCGCCGTACGGACCCGGGCGCCGCCCGCGACTGGCGGCTGACCGTCCGGCACACCCTGAGCGGCCTGCTCGCCGGCGGAGCCCGCGTCGTCGGCTTCCACGACCGGCGCAGCTACGTCATCCACCGCACTGCCGTCCCCACCGCCTGAACACCCCACCAGGAGCCACCCGCACATGAAGACCAAGATCGCCGGCGTCGAACTGCGCCGCATCGCGATGCCGCTCGTCGCCCCGTTCCGCACCTCCTTCGGCATCGAGACCAGCCGCGACGTCCTTCTCGCCCGCGTCGTCACCGCCGACGGAACGGAAGGCTGGGCCGAGTGCGCGGCCATGTCCGAACCCCGCTACTGCTCCGAGTACGTCGACGGAGCCCAGGACGTCCTGCGCCGCTTCCTCGTCCCGGCCCTGCCGAAGGACGGCGTGGACGCGGCGGCGGTGGGCCGCGCACTCGAACCCTTCACCGGCCACCACATGGCCAAATCGGTCCTGGAGACCGCCGTCCTCGACGCCCAACTCCGCACGTCCGGCATGTCCTTCGGAACCCACTTGGGCGCGTCCCGCGACCGCGTGCCCTGCGGCGTCTCCGTCGGCATCATGGACTCGATCCCCGAACTCCTGGACGCGGTCGACGGCTACGTGTCCGAGGGGTACGTCCGGATCAAGCTGAAGATCGAACCCGGTTGGGACGTCGAACCCGTCCGCGCCGTCCGCGAGCGCTTCGGCGACGACCTCCTCCTCCAGGTCGACGCCAACGCCGCCTACACCCTCGTCGACGCCCAGCAGCTCGCCAAGCTCGACGACTTCGGCCTCCTGCTGATCGAACAGCCCCTCGCCAACGACGACATGGTCCAGCACGCCCAGCTCGCCAAGCTGCTGCGCACCCCGATCTGCCTGGACGAGTCCATCGAGTCCGCCGCCGACGCCGCCGCTGCCATCTCCCTCGGCGCCTGCTCGATCATCAACATCAAGCCGGCCCGCGTCGGCGGTTACCTCGAAGCCCGCCGCATCCACGACATCGCCCGCGCCCACGGCATCCCCGTCTGGTGCGGCGGCATGCTGGAGACCGGCATCGGCCGCGCCGCCAACGTCGCCCTGGCGGCCCTCCCCGGCTTCACCCTCCCCGGCGACACCTCCGGCTCCCACCGCTACTTCGCCACGGACATCACGGAGCCGTTCGTCCTCACGGACGGCCACCTCGACGTCCCGACGGGCCCGGGCCTCGGCCTCGAACCGCTCCCGGACGTCCTGAAGGACGTCACCACGTCCACCGAGTGGATCGCGCTCTAGGCCTCCGCACCGGACGGCCGCCCCTCCCGAAGGCTCCCCGGACGCCATCGCGTCCGGGGAGCCTTCGGTCCTTGACCGGTTGTGCGCCGTCGTGCCAACCCCTGGGCGCAGGAGGTCAACGCGGTCGGTCGGGTCGCTCGTAGCTTGAAGAAGTGCCGAGCCGCGGAGGTGGCGGGCACGTCAACGACTGCTTCGAGAGGACCCCTCATGTTCGACATCACCAAGGTGCAGGCCGCCCCGAGCAAGGATCTGCTCACGCCCGACAACTCGGTCATGCTGTTCGTGGACCACCAGCCGCAGATGTTCTTCGGCACCGGGAGCGGCGATCGCGCCGCGATCATCAACAGCACCGTGGGTCTTGCCAAGGCGGCTCAGGCGTTCGACGTGCCCGCCGTCCTGACCACGGTCGCCGCCGAGTCGTTCTCCGGGCCCCTGCTGCCGCAGCTCGCCGAGGTCTTCCCCAAGAACGAGGTGATCGACCGCACGACGATGAACGCCTGGGAGGACGAGGCGCTCGTGGCGGCGGTCAAGGCGACCGGGCGCAAGAAGATCATCCTGTCCGGCCTGTGGACCGAGGTCTGCCTCGTGCTGCCCGCGCTCTCCGCGCTGGAGCAGGGATACGAGGTGTACGTCGTCTCCGACGCTTCCGGCGGCGTCAGCCCGGCCGCCCACGAGCACGCGCTCCAGCGGATGATCGCGGCCGGCGCGGTGCCGGTGACCTGGGTGCAGGTGCTCCTGGAGCTGCAGCGCGACTGGGCGCGCCAGGAGTCGTACGGCGCGGTCATGGAGATCGTCAAGGCCCACGCGGGCGCGTACGGCCTCGGTGTCGTGTACGCGCAGAGCGTCATCGGCGCGCACGCGGCGGGCTGACCTCCTTGGACACCGGCATTCTGATCCTGCGTCTGCTGGTGGGCCTGCTCGTCGCCGGCCACGGGGTGCAGAAGATCAGCTCACACCTCGGCGGCAGGGGACTCGACGGCGGCACGGAGGAGTTCCGCGCCGACGGATTCCGCGGCGGAGCCCTCACCGCACTGGCGGCGGGCGGTGGCCAGATCGGATCGGGTCTGCTGCTCGCCGTCGGCCTTCTGACCCCGCTCGCCGCCACCGGGGCCATCGGGGTCATGACCGTCGCCCTCACCGTGAAATGGCACAACGGCCTCTGGGTGCAGAACGACGGCTACGAGTACCCGCTCGTCCTCATCGGCACCGCCGCCGCCCTCGCCGCCACCGGACCCGGCGCATGGTCCCTCGACGCGGCCCTCGGCCTCACGCCGTACCCGCTGTGGTGGGCGGCCCTCGCGCTCGTGGCCGGTCTCGGCAGTGGACTGCTCACCCGGCTCGTCCTCCACCGGCCCGCCGCCCCGGCGATCGCCGATCGCTGAGCGCGAGCCGCGCAGACCGGTCCGGCCGCCCGCGTACCCCTGACCGGGCGGCCGGGCCATCCCACCCTCTCTCCCGAACAGGAGCACCCGATGGACACGCTCACGACCCCGCACGGCGGCGGTCAGCCGCTGCTGCACCAGAAGGGCGCCGAGACCCAGACGTTCGGCACGCTCAAGCAGCTGCCGATCGGCCTCGGTCACGACACCCGCATGTACGCCTGCCAGCGGCTGAACCGCGTACTCGCCGACACGCAGATCCTCTACTCCCTCTACAAGAAGCACCACTGGCTCATGCGCGGGGCGACCTTCTACTCGCTCCACCTCATGTTGGACAAGCACGCGGAGGCCCAACTGGCCATCGTGGACGCGTTGGCCGAGCGGATCCAGAGCCTCGGCGGCGTCGCGGTCGGAGACCCGCGCCACGTCGCGGAGCTGACGGCGATACCCCGGCCGCCGGACGGCGTCGAGCCGGTGCCCGTCATGCTGTCGCGGCTCCTCGACGCGCACGAGCGGATCCTGATCGACGCGCGGGACGCCGCCGCCCGGATCTCGGGCGAGGGCGACGAGGGCAGCGCCGACCTGCTCGTCTCCGAAGTCATCCGCACCGGCGAGGCACAGGCGTGGTTCCTGGCCGAGCACCTCGTGGACACCCCGCTGGTACGCGGCTGATGGACTCGTACGACGTCGTCGTGGTCGGCGGGGGTCCGGCCGGCGAAGTCGCCGCCGGCCGCGCCGTCGGGTCGGGGCTGACCGCCGTCGTCGTCGAGGCCGAGGCGGTCGGCGGCGAGTGCTCCTACCGTGCCTGCGTGCCGAGCAAGGCCCTGCTGCGACCCGGCGCCGCCCGTGCGGCGGCCCGGTCGGTCGACGGGGCCCGGCAGGCGGTCACGGCGGCACTCGACCCGGCCCGCGTCCTGGCCCGGCGTGACCGTTTCACCGGGCGCGGTGACGACACCGGCCAGGCCGACTGGCTCGACGGTGCGGGCATCGCGCTCGTACGGGGGCACGGACGGCTCGCCGGTGAGCGCCGGGTGGAGGTGACCGGGGTCGACGGCACGGTCCGTACCCTGCGGGCCCGGCGAGCGGTCGTGGTCTGCACCGGCACGGAGCCCGCCCTTCCGCCGGTCGAAGGGCTCGACCGGATCGGAGTGTGGACCAGCCGGCAGGCCACCACGGCCGACGCCGTGCCCGAGCGGCTCGTCGTCATCGGCGGGGGAGTGGTGGCCTGTGAGATGGCCACCGCGTGGCGCTCGCTCGGCTCCTCCGTCACTCTGCTGGTCCGTGACCAGGCCCTTCTGACCGATTGGGAGCCGTGTGCCGGCGAAGAGGTCGCCCGGGGGCTGAGCGATCTGGGCGTCACGATCCGCTTCGGTGTGTCGGCCGTCCGGGTCGCCCGTGACGCCGACACCCGCACGGTGACCGTGAACACGGACGACGGCACCGCCCTCGTCTGCGACGAGGTCCTCGCCGCCGTCGGCCGTCGACCGCGCACCGCAGACCTCGGCCTGGACTCCGTCGGACTGCCGGCAGGCGACTGGCTCCCGGTCGACGACACCTGTCTGGTCACCGCGGTCGAGGGCGCATGGCTCTACGCCGTCGGCGACGTGAATCACCGTGCGCCGCTGACCCACATGGCCAAGTACCAGGCCCGTGCCTGCGCGGCGGCGATCGCCGAGCGGGCAGCAGGGCGCCCGGCCGTCACCGGCGGCCGGCAGCCGTGGAGCGCGGAGGCCGACCACATCGCCGTCCCGCAGGCCGTCTTCACCCGTCCCGAGGTCGCGAGCGTCGGTCTCACGGAACGCGCGGCACGCGAAGCGGGTTTCGCGGTACGGGCGGTGGAGTACCGCATCGACGACGTCGCGGGAGCCGCGCTGTACGCGGACGACTACCGCGGTCGCGCCAAGCTCGTCGTCGACGAGACGCGGGGAGTCGTCGTCGGCTGCACGCTCACGGGCCCGATGGCTACCGAACTCATCCACACGGCCACCGTCGCCATCGTGGGAGAGATCCCGCTCGAACGCCTGTGGCACGCCGTGCCCGCCTTCCCGACGGTGAGCGAGGTCTGGCTGCGCCTCCTTGAGGCGTACCGCCTCTGAGGCGAAGCCCCGCCCGACCGCCGCGCCCCCCGCCCGCCCCCGAATGCTTCACCACCTGACAAGGAAACCCCCATGCACCCCAAGAGACGCACCCTCGCCCTCGCCCTGCCTGCCACGCTGGCCGCCCTGATGGGCGCCGCACCCGCCGCACCCGCCGCACCCGCGAGCGGCCCGGCCGCCGCCGGCGCCGACCGGCACGGACCCAAGCCCACGATCGTCCTGGTCCACGGGGCGTTCGCCGACGCCTCCAGCTGGAACGGCACGATCAGACGGCTGCAGCACGCCGGCTACCCCGTCCTGGCCCCCGCCAACCCGCTGCGCGGTCTCGCCGCGGACACCGCCTACCTGCGCAGCGTGCTGGCCGCCGTCGAGGGACCCGTCGTCCTGGTCGGCCACTCCTACGGCGGCGCCGTCATCAGTGGAGCCGCGCTCGGCGACAGCCGTGTGAAGGCTCTCGTCTACATCGCCGCGTTCACCCCGGACAAGGGCGAGAGCGCGGCCCAGCTCGCCGCCAAGTTCCCCGGCTCCACCCTCGGCGAGACGGTGAACCCGCGGTCGTACCCGCTGCCCGGAGGTGGCACCGGCACCGAACTCGTCATCGAACGGGCCAGGTTCCACGGGCAGTTCGCCGCCGACGTGCCCGCCGCCGAAGCGGCGGTCATGGCCGCGACCCAGCGCCCGGTCGCCACCGCCGCGCTGGAGGAGAAGGCCGGGGAAGCGGCCTGGAAGACGATCCCGTCCTGGGCGCTGATCGCCACCTCCGACAGGAACATCCCGCCGGCCGCCGAGCGGTGGATGGCCCGGCGCGCCGGTTCGCACATCACCGAAGTGGACGCGTCGCACGCCGTGGCCGTCTCCCGCCCCGCTGTGGTCACCCACGTGATCCTCGCAGCCGCGCGGGCGACCCGCTGACGCCCCGCCCCGTCCCGTACACCCCCTGAAGGAGAACCCCTCATGAAGAACCGTCCGGTCCTCGAACCCGCCGCCCAGGCTTTCGCCGACGCCACCGCCCAACCGCCGTACCTCTACCAGATCCCCGTGACGGACGGCCGTAAGGCCGTGGACGGCGTCCAGAGCGGTGAGGGCGTCCCCCTGCCCGCCGTCGACGAGGAATGGGTCACCGTCCACGGCGGTCCCACCGGCGACGTCCGCGCCCGGATCGTCCGCCCCCGCGGCGCGACCGGCCCGCTCCCGGTCATCCTCTACATCCACGGCGCCGGCTGGGTCTTCGGCAACGCCCGAACCCACGACCGGCTCGTCCGCGAACTCGCCGTCGGCACCGGGGCGGCCGTCGTCTTCCCCGAGTACGACCTCTCGCCGGAGGCCCGCTACCCCGTCGCCATCGAGCAGAACTACAGCGTCGCCCAGTGGATCGCCCGCGAGGGCCACCACAAGGACCTCGACGGCACGCGGATCGCCGTCGCGGGCGACTCGGTCGGCGGCAACATGAGCGCCGCCCTCACCCTCATGGCCAAGCAGCGCGGCGACGTCATGTTCCTCCAGCAGGTTCTCTTCTACCCGGTCACCGACTCGAGCTTCGACACCGACTCGTACCACGCCTTCGCCGAGGGCTACTTCCTGCGCCGCGACGCCATGAAGTGGTTCTGGGACCAGTACACGACCGCCGAGGCCGAGCGGGCCCAGATCACCGCCTCTCCGCTGCGCGCCACCACCGAACAGCTCACCGGCCTGCCGCCCGCCCTGGTCATCACTGCCGAGGCCGACGTCCTGCGCGACGAGGGCGAGGCGTACGCGGCGAAGCTCCGTGCCGCTGGCGTCCCCGTCACCGCCCTTCGCGTCCAGGGGGCCATCCACGACTTCGTCCTGCTGAACGCACTGCGCGAGACGCGGGCCGCGGAACTCGCCATCGGTCTCGCCACCGACACCCTGCGCAAGGCTCTCGCATGACCGGGCCGGCGACGAGCATGCCGGTGGCGGGTCTCGTCCCCGCCCCGCGTCGGGAGCACGAGCACGCCGACCTCCTCGTCCGTAACGCCAAGGTCTTCACCGGTGACCCCGACCGGCCCGAGGCCCGCGCCGTCGCGATCCGCGACGGTCGGGTCGCGGCCCTCGGCGACGACCACGACCTCGCCCACCTCGTCGGGCAGGGGACCAAGGTCGTCGACGCCCTCGGCCGCAGGGTGATACCCGGCCTCAACGACTCGCACCTCCATGTCATCCGGGGCGGCCTGAACTACGTACTGGAGCTGCGCTGGGACGGGGTGCGCAGTCTGCGCCACGCCCTGGCCATGCTGCGCGAGCAGGCCGGTCGCACCCCCAAGGGGCAGTGGATCCGCGTCGTGGGCGGCTGGACCGCCGAACAGTTCGCCGAACGCAGGATGCCGACCGTCGCCGAGCTGAACGCCGCCGCGCCCGACACCCCGGTGTTCGTCCTTCACCTGTACCAGTCGGCGCTGATGAACCGGGCCGCCGTCAAGGCCGCCGGATTCACCCGGGAAACCCCCGACCCGCGCGGCGGGCAGATCGTACGCGGTCGGGACGGAGAACCCAATGGTGTCCTCCTCGCCGCCCCGAGCGCCCTCATCCTGTACTCGACCCTGGCCAAGGCGCCGGCCTTGGACGAGGCCGACAAGCGGACGTCGACGCGCCACTTCCTGCGCGAGCTGAACCGCTTCGGACTGACGTCCGCGGTCGACGCCGCCGGCGGGTTCCAGAACTTCCCCGACAACTACGCCACGGTCGTCGACCTCGCCAGGTCGGGGGAGCTGACCCTCCGGATCGCGTATCACCTGTTCCCGCAGACGGCCGGTCAGGAGCTCGCCGACCTGAAGCGGTGGACCGAGATGGTCAAGCCCGGGGACGGGGACGAGTGGCTCCGGCTCAACGGCGCGGGCGAGAACCTGACCTGGGCCGCCGCCGACTTCGAGAACTTCTCCGAACCCCGGCCCGAACTCGCCGCCGGCTACGAGACCGAATTCGAGAGCGCCGTCCGTCTTCTCCTCGAGAACGGCTGGGGCTTCAGGCTCCACGCGACCTACGACGAGACGATCCGCCGTGACCTGGCCGTCTTCGAGAAGCTCGCGGCGGAAGGGCTCTTCCCCGGCGGCAACCGCTGGCTCTTCGATCACGCCGAGACCGTCTCGGCCGGGAGCCTGGAACGGATCGCGGCCCTCGGCGGCGCACTGTCCGTGCAGAACCGGATGTCCTTCCAGGGCACCGCCTTCCTCGACCGCTACGGCGCCGAGGCCGCCGCCCACACCCCGCCGGTCCGGGCCATGCTCGACCGGGGCCTGACCGTCGCCGCCGGAACCGACGCCACCCGCGTCTCCTCGTACAACCCCTGGGTCGCTCTCCACTGGCTGGTCACCGGGCGCACCGTCGGCGGCACGGCCCTCTACCCGGCCGGGAACCTGATCGACCGGGAGACCGCCCTCGGCCTCTACACCCGGGGCGGAGCACGGCTCACCGGCGAGCAGGACGTCAAGGGAACCCTTCGAGCGGGCTGCTACGGCGACCTCGCGATCCTCTCCGACGACTTCCTGACCGTGCCCGAGGACGTCATTCCCGACATCGAGTCCGTCCTCACCGTCGTCGGCGGCCGCATCGTCTACGCCTCCGTCGAGTACGAGGGTCTCGACGAGGCCGCCCCGCCGGTCACCCCGGAGTGGAGCCCCGTGGCCCACTTCGGCGGCTACCAGAGCGGCGCCCGCCAGGCATCGGCCGTGGCCGAGGCCGTCGCCGAGTCCGAGCAGCACCGCCGCTGGCGCGTCGCCCGCGGCTCCGTCCCCGACACGACGCCGTCCTTCGTCGATCCCTGCTTCGAGCACTGAAAGAGAGATTCACCCGATGTCCGCAGCCTCCCCCGCCGCCGGCAGCGGCGACACTCCGGCGACCTCGCCGGACGCGCTCCCGGGACGCCGTTTCGAACCGGACCTCCGGTCGATGACGCGGATCAACCTGCGCCCCATCGCCTCACCCATGCCGCTCGGCTTCTTCACGATAGCCATCGCCTCCGTGATGACGGGCTGCCTCCAGCTCGGGCTCCTCGACGAGGCGGCCCGTGCCGCCGTCGCCTACACCGTGCTGCCGGCCTTCATCCTCCAACTCCTGGTGAGTTTCCTGGCCTTCGGCGCCCGCGACGTGATCGCGGCGACGCTGATGGCGGTCTTCGCCGGCAGCTGGCTGCCCTACTCGCTCATCATGCTCAGCGGCGCGGCCGACGGCCTTCAGGTCCTCGGCGTCTTCAATCTGGCGCTCCTCTGCTTCGGGGCCCTGATGACCGCCGTGACCCGGCCCAAGCGCGCGCTGTGGCTCGTCCTCGCGGTCTCCCTGCCTCGTTGGGCGGCCACCGGTCTCGGGGGCATCACCGGCGCCGAATGGCTCACCCGCACGTCCGGGGCGCTCGGCCTCCTGGTGGCGCTCGTCGCGATGTACACGGCCTTCGCGCTGATGCTCGAGGACATGCGCAGCGAGCAGGTCCTGCCCATCGGCCGCAGCGGCCCCGCGCACCTCGCCGTGGAAGGCGACCTGGCCGTCCAGCTCCGCAACCTGGAACGCCAGGCGGGCGTGCGCCGCACGCTCTGACCGCGCCCACCCACCCCGTCCCACCACGACCGCACAGGAGCACCCATGGAACCGCAGGTGACGGACCGGCCCCAGAGGTCCCGGTACGAGATCCTCGCCGGCGACGACGGCACCGAGACCGCGGGCTTCGCCGAGTACCACCTCTCGGAGGGCGAGATCGCCTTCCTCCACACCGAGATCGACAGCCGGTTCGCCGGCCAGGGCTTGGGCGGTCTCCTCGCCAGGGGAGCGCTCGACGACGCCCGGGCCCGTGCGCTGCGCGTCCTGCCGTACTGCCCCTTCATCCGGGGCTGGATCGGCAAGCACCCCGAGTACACCGATCTGGTGCCCGAGGCGAGGCGTGCCCGCTTCGGCCTGTGAAGCACCGCGCATCCATCTCCCCCAGCCCCAGCCCCAGCCCCAGCCCCAGCCCCAGTCCCAGCCCAGTCCCATCCCCGTCACGTACCGAGGAGTTCCCCCATGTCCCGACACGCCCGCCCCACCGTCGTCCTGGTCCACGGCGCCTTCGCCGACGCCTCCAGCTTCGCCCGCGTCATCCCCGAACTGACCGCCGCCGGCATGGAAGTGGTGGCCCCGGCGGTGCCCAATCGCGGCCTCGTCGACGACGCCGCCTACATCGCCTCGGTGATCCGCGCCGTCGAAGGCCCCGTGATCCTGGTCGGACACTCCTACGGCGGCGCCGTCATCACCCTCGCCGGCACGGAGGACAACGTCCGCGCGCTGGTCTACCTGGCCGGATACGCCTTGGAAGAGGGCGAGAGCCTCGGCGAGCTGCAGGGCCGCTTCCCCGACTCCGGCCTCGCCGACGCGCTCGTCTACACACCCTTCCCCGTGGCCGGCTCCACCGAGACCGGCACCGACGTCTCGGTGGAGATCGAGAAGTTCCCCGCCCTCTTCGCGGCGGACGTCGACCCCGACCTCGCCGCGGTGCTCGCCGTCTCCCAGCGCCCCCTGGCCGCACGGGCCTTCTCGGAGGCGGCGCCTGTCGCGGCCTGGAAGACCAAGCCCTCGTGGGGCCTGGTCGCCTCCTCCGACCGCACGATCAACCCCGATGTGGAGCGCTACGGCTACGAGCGCGCAGGCATGACCACCGTCGAGGTCGACTCCTCCCACCTGGTCATGCTCGCCCGGCCCAAGGCCGTGGTGGAGCTGATCCAGGACGCGGCCCGGTCCACCACCTACTGACCCGATCGTTCGAGATCGAACGATTAGTCGATTTTATTCGGGCGCTGATAGCTTCTGACCGCCCCCGAGAACACTTCGGCGGGCGATCGGAGGAGATACGCCCATGAGGTTCGGCGCGAGGCTCGCGCTCGCCGTCATCACCCTCGCCGCCCTTGCCACCGCCTGCGGTGTTCCGCAGGACGGTGGTCCGCAGTCGCACACCGCTGCGGACTGCGGGCCGTACGCCAGGTACGGCAAGCACCCTGGTACCAAGGTCACCGTCTACGCGGAGAACCGGGACCGGGAGGCCGACCTGTTCGAAGAGACCTGGGCGGACTTCGCGGACTGCACGGGAATCGACGTCCACTACGAGGGGGACGGGGAGTTCGAGGCCCGGATCCAGCTCCGGGTCGACGGCGGGAGTGTGCCTGACGTGGCGTTCTTCCCGCAGCCCGGGCTCCTGGAACGCTTTGCGCGGGCGGGCGAGCTCAAGCCCGCGAGCGCCGGGGTCGTGGCCCTCGCGAAGCAGGGCTGGTCGGCGGACTGGAACAGCTACGCGACCGTGAACGGCACCCTCTACGGCACGCCGCTGGTCGCGAACGTGAAGTCGTTCGTCTGGTACTCGCCGAAGTTCTTCCGCGAGAGGGGACTGAGCATTCCCCGTACGTGGTCCGAGCTGATGGCCGTGACGGAGAAGGTCGCGGCGTCGGGCGTCAAGCCGTGGTGCGCGGGCATCGAGTCCGCCGAGGCGACCGGCTGGCCTGTGACGGACTGGATCGAGGACGTCCTGCTGCGTCAGCAGGGCACGGGCGTCTACGACCAGTGGGTCGCACACACGATCCCGTTCAACGACCCGCGGGTGATCAAGGCCATGGACACCGTGGGGTCCGTCCTCAAGAACGACCGGTACGCCAACGGCGGTTTCGGCCCGGCCCGTTCGATGGCGTCGATCTCCTTCCAGGAGGCCGGCACACCGATTCTCTCCGGCGACTGTGCGATGCACCGCCAGGCCTCGTTCTATGCCGACATGTGGCCGAAGGGCACCGAGATCGGACCGGACAAGGACGTCCACGCCTTCCTCCTGCCGGGGGCCGAACCGGCCAACCGCCCCGTACTGGGCGGTGGAGTGTTCACCGCGGCGTTCGCCGACCGTCCCGAAGTGCGGGCCTTCCAGGAGTATCTGGCCTCTGCGGGCTTCGCGAACGCGCGTATGAAGAAGGGCCCGTTCGTCTCGGCGAACAAGGGCGTGGATCCGGCGAATGCCGCCACCCCGGTCGACAGGCTCTCGATCCAGCTGCTCCAGGATCCCAGGACGCAGTTCAGGTTCGACGGTTCGGACCTGATGCCCGCGTCGGTCGGCGCCGGGACGTTCTGGAAGGGAGCCGTCGACTGGATCGGCGGCGCGAGCACCCGTCAGGTCGCCGACTCCGTCGAACGGTCCTGGCCGAGCCACTGATGTCGTTCGACGCCGTCGCCCAGCAGCCCAAGCTGCTGTACCTGCTCCAGGGCGTCGCCGCCTTCGCGGCGGTGGTCTCCCTGATCCTGCTTGCGCTGCACCGAGGGCCGGTTCGGAGAAGGGCCGCGGCCCTGCTCCTGCTGGCCCCCGCGCTGCTGCTGCTCACGGTCGGTCTCCTCCTGCCCGGTCTGCGCACCCTGGCCCTGTCGTTCACCGACAGCGGGGGAGACGCGTGGGCCGGCTTCGACAACTACGTGTGGATGGTCACCGACCCCCGGGCGATGGTGGCGCTGCGCAACACCCTGGCGTGGGTGGTGCTCGTGCCGCTCCTTGCGACCTCCGTCGGTCTGCTCTACGCGGCGGCCGTCGTACGGTCGCGGTTCAGAGCGTTCGCGCTGTCCCTCGTCCTGATGCCGATGGCGATCTCCTTCGTCGGCGCGGGTGTCGTCTGGAGGTTCGTCTACGCCTACCGCCCCGCGGAGGCCGGGCAGATCGGGCTGCTGAACCAGCTCGTCGTCGCCTTCGGCGGTGAACCGAGGCAGTGGCTCGTGGACTCTCCCTGGAACGTCCTGTTCCTCATCGTGGTGATGGTGTGGACGCAGGCGGGCTTCGCGGCCGTCCTGCTGGCCGGCGCGATCAGGGCCGTTCCCGGAGAGCTGACCGAGGCGGCCCGACTCGACGGCGCGTCCCCCCTGCAGATCTTCTGGCAGATCACCATGCCGTCGATCAGGCCCACCCTGCTCGTCGTCGTCCTCGCCCAGACGATCGGCACCTTCAAGGCCTTCGACATCGTCAAGACCATGACCGGCGGACAGTTCGACACGGGCGTCCTCGCCCACGAGATGTACGACCAGGCCTTCCGCTACGGCGAGACGGGCCGCGGCGCGGCGCTCGCCGTGCTCCTCTTCGTCCTCGTGACCCCCTTCGTCGCCCACCAGGTCCGAGCACAGCGGAGGGCGGTGTGAACGGCGTCCGGGAGCGTCTGGCCTCCCGCGCCTTCACGTCGGTAGCCGTGGTGATCGCGGTCCTCTGGACGACACCGACCCTCGGCCTCCTGCTCTCCTCGTTCCGCCCCGAGGAGGAGATCAAGACGACGGGCTGGTGGACCGTGTTCGGTACGCCGCATCTCACGCTCGACAACTACGGCGAGGTGCTGTCCGGCGGCGGAAACGGGTCGGGGCGGCTCGCGGAGCACTTCGTCAACTCCGTCGTCATCACCCTTCCCTCGGTGCTGTTCCCGCTCGTGCTGGCGTTCTTCGCGGCGTACGCCCTGGCCTGGATCGACTTCAGGGGGCGGGACGCCCTCGTCGTCGGCATCTTCGCGCTCCAAGTCGTGCCGCTCCAGATGGCGCTCGTCCCGCTCCTGAAGCTGTTCTCCCAGGGCTGGCTGTTCCTGCCCGCGTGGAACCTCACCGGTCCCGCGCGGTTCGGCCAGGTCTGGCTCGCCCACACGGTCTTCGCGCTGCCCTTCGCGGTGTTCCTCCTGCACAACTTCCTGGCGGGGCTGCCCCGGGACCTGATCGAGGCCGCCCGCGTCGACGGCGCGTCGCACGGGGCGCTGCTGCTCCGGATCGTGCTGCCGCTGGCCCGCCCGGCCCTGGTCTCCTTCGCGATCATCCAGTTCATCTGGGTGTGGAACGACCTCCTCGTGGCACTGACCCTGTCGGGCGGGACGGCCGAGACCGCGCCGATGACGGTCAGACTGGCGAGCCTGGCCGGGACGTACGGCAACGAGTGGCAGCGGCTCACCGCAGGAGCCTTCGTGGCGGCGTTCGTCCCGCTGCTCGTCTTCTTCTCCCTCCGGCGGCACTTCGCACGGGGACTGCTCGCCGGATCGGTCAAGGGATGAGCCCCGACCGGCCCGAGGGAGAAGGCATGGCGGTGCCCGGGAGCGCGGCCCTGAGCCGGCCCGGGCTGCGGGGCCGCGAAGCCGAGCTGGAGCGGCTGCGCGCCCTGGTCGATGCGGTGCACGACGGCGAGGGAGGCGCGATCGCGCTGCTCCTGGGCGAGCCCGGGATCGGGAAGACCGTGCTGCTGCGGGAGACCGTCTCGTTCGCGCGGGCCCAGGGGTTCGTCGTCAGCCATGGACGTGCCGAGGAACTGCACGAGCTGGCTCCGCTCGCCTCACTGGCCTCCGGCCTCCTCCACGGTGACCCGCCGCTGCTGTCCAGCACGGACTTCGCAGACCTCGCGGGCCACCACGACCAGCGCATCTGGCTCGTCGAACGGCTGGCCCAGCTGATCGAGGAACGCTCGGCGGGCACGCCCGTGCTGATCGCGGTCGACGACGTCCAATGGGCCGACCCGCTGAGCCGGTTCGCCCTGAGTGTCATGCCGGCACGGCTGCTCAGCTCCCCGGTCCTCTGGCTGCTCACGGGCAGAGAGGACCCGGAGCTGTACGGGCAGGGGCCGCGGACGACGACCCTCCCCCTCCGCCCGCTGTCCGACACGGCCCTGGCCGAGCTGGCACGGGACGTCCTCGGCGGGAACGTGCCGGCGCGGGTCGCGGAACTTCTCGACGGGGCGGGAGGCAACCCCTTCCTCGCGGCCGAGACGCTCACGGGCATCGCGGCGTCGGGCGCGGACGCGCCGGAGCCGCCGGAGCGGCTGGTCCTCGGTGTACGCGACCGGCTGGCCGATCTCCGGCCGGACACTCTCCACTTCCTCCGGATCGGCTCGGTCCTCGGCCGCGCGTTCTCGCTCGCGGACGCCGCCGCCCTGTGCGGCCGGCCCGCCTCCGGACTCAGCGCCGAAGTGGACGAGGCGATCGCCGCCGCCCTGCTCCACGACGACGGCGAACGCCTCCTGTTCCGCCACGACCTGCTCCGTCAGGCGGTGTACGCCGATCTCGCCCCCTCCGTACGCCGAGCGCTCCACCGTGAGGCCGCGAGCCGGCTCGTCGCGGCGGGCCGGAGCTCCACCGACGCGGTCCCGCATCTGCTGAAGAGCGCCGAACCCGGCGACCAGGAGGCGATCGGGCTGCTCGGAACGGCCGCCGCGGACGTGATCGCCGTGATGCCCGACCTCGCCGCCGACCTGGCCGTACGCGCCCTGGAACTCGTACCGCCCCACGCGCCCATGGTGTTCGACGTGGGAGAACGGGCCATCGTCGCGCTGACCCGCGCGGGCCGGTACACCCAGGCGCGGGATATCGGCGACACGCTGCTCGCCCGGCAGCCGCCCCTGGACGTCTTCGCCCGTCTGCAGTCCGTACTCGGCGACACGCTGTGGCACCTCGACGACGTCCACGAGCTGACCCGCCGCTCGACGGCAGCACTGGCAGCTGTCACCGACCCGACGATCCGCGCCCGGCTCACCGCCCGGCAGGCCCTCGCCCGGTCCCGCGGGAGCGACCTCGGGGCTGCTCGCGAGACCGGCGAACGGGCGCTCGCCGAGGCGGAGCGGTCCGGTGACCGGGAGGCACGTGTCCTCGCGCTGTGGGGCCTCGGCGAGATCGCCCTCAACGCGGGCGACTGCGCCGCCGCCGTCGAACACCACACGGCGCTCAGCGTGTTCGACACGGCCTTCCTGCCCGAGGAGGCCGTCGCCCGGATCCACATGGACGACTTCGACACCGTCCGGCGACTGCTCCGGACGGCGGGCGACGCTCCCCTGCGCCCCGCCATGCTGATCTGGGCCCAGGGCACCCTGAACATGGGGCTCGGCCGGCTCGACGACGCGGACGCCGACTTCGTCACCGCCGAGCGGCTCGAAGCGGACCTCCACGTGCCCAGCAACCTGGTCAACGTCCGCGTCAACCGCGGCCTCCTCGCGATGCTGCGCGGCGACCGCGAAGCCGTGCGGGGACACCTGGACGTCGTGCGGGCGACCGTGGCCGAGCGACCGAACACGGGCAACCACGCCACCCACCAGTACGTCGAGGCCGTCGTCGCCGACGCCGACGGAGACCACGCGGCAGCGGCCGAACTGGTCCGATCCGTGCAGCGAGACCATCCCTTCCTCCGATGGCGGCTCCTGCGCCCCCATGTCGTTCAGGCCGTGCGGATCGCCCTGCGCGGCGGGGACCGGGACCTGGCCGAGGACCTCGCGGCCCAGGCGGCAGAGCACGCCGCCCGCAACCCTTCCGTGCCGACCGCACAGGGGACGGCCGCCCACGCGGCCGGCCTGCTGCACGCCGATCACGGACTCCTGGAGCGATCGGTCCGCGTCCTCCTCACCGGCCCCCGGCCGCTGCTCCTCGCCGCCGCGTCCGCCGACCTCGGGCGCGCTCTTCTCGCGGTCGGCGACCCCGCTGCGACACCTGCCCTGACCAGGGCGCACGACATCTACGCCCAGGCCGGGGCCGACGCCGAGGCAGACCAGGTGCGGGCCGATCTGGAACGGGCCACGAGCCGCTCCGGCCGACGCACCGGAGGCCTCCGGCCGCGCCCCGGCCAGGGCTGGGACGCGCTCACGGCCTCGGAACGCAAGGTGGCCCGGCTGATCGCCGCGGGCCACACCAATCGGTCGGCCGCGGAGGCCCTCGTCGTCTCCCCGCACACGGTCAACACCCATCTGGCGTCGATCTTCCGCAAGCTCTCGGTGCGCTCAAGGGTCCACCTGGCCCGGATCGTGCTCGCGGAGGGCGACGCCGGAACAGTCACCGGCGGCTGAGTGACCTCTGCGCCCCCGTGCAAGGTGTGGTGCGCGGTACGGCAACAGGAGGTGCGGGACCGGTCCTAGCGTGACGGGCATGCCGCGCCGCTTCGACGCGCGGACCAGCCGACCCGAATCGAGAAACATCCCCATGCCGTACATCACCGTGGGCCAGGAGAACACCAACCCCATCGAGCTGTACTTCGAGGACCAGGGTGCCGGGCAGCCGGTCGTCCTCATCCACGGCTTCCCGCTCGACGGCCACTCCTGGGAGCGGCAGACCGCCGCCCTGCTGGACGCCGGATACCGTGTGATCACGTACGACCGCCGCGGGTTCGGGCGGTCCTCGCAGCCGACGACCGGCTACGACTACGACACCTTCGCGGCCGACCTGAACACCGTGATGGAGACCCTCGACCTGCGGGACGCCGTCCTCGTAGGGTTCTCCATGGGTACGGGCGAGGTCGCCCGCTACGTGTCCACGTACGGCTCCGCCCGCGTCGCCAAGGTCGCCTTCCTGGCCTCCCTGGAGCCCTGCCTGCTCAAGACCGACGACAACCCGGACGGCGTGGCCCCGAAGGAGTTCTTCGACGGCGTCGTCGCCGCCGTCAAGGCCGACCGCTACGCCTATTACACGGCCTTCTTCAGCGACTTCTACAACCTCGACGAGAACCTGGGCACCCGCATCAGCGAGGAAGCCGTCCGCAACAGCTGGAACACCGCGGCCGGCGGCGGCTCCTTCGCCGCCTCCGCCGCGCCGTCGACCTGGTACACCGACTTCCGCGCCGACATCCCCGCCGTCGACGTGCCCACCCTGATCCTGCACGGCACCGCCGACCGCATCCTGCCGGCCGAGGGCACCGCGCGCCCGTTCCACAAGGCGCTCCCGTCGGCAGACTACGTCGAGATCGAGGGCGCCCCGCACGGCCTGCTGTGGACCCACTCGGAGGAGGTCAACACCGCCCTCCTCGCCTTCCTGGCGAAGTGACGCCGCACCGTTGACCCGCTGGGTGACGCCGGTGCCCCGGCGTCACCCCGGCCCCCGGTCCCGGCGCGGGAACCGGACGAGCCCAGGAGAGCAGACACCCCATGCAGTTCGGCATCTTCACCGTCGGGGACGTGACCCCCGACCCCACCAACGGCCGTACTCCGTCGGAACACGAGCGCATCAAGGCGATGGTCGCCATCGCCCTCAAGGCCGAGGAAGTCGGTCTCGACGTCTTCGCGACGGGCGAGCACCACAACCCGCCGTTCGTCCCGTCGTCGCCGACGACCATGCTCGGCTACATCGCCGCCCGTACCGAGAAGCTGATCCTGTCCACGTCCACGACGCTGATCACCACCAACGACCCGGTGAAGATCGCCGAGGACTACGCGATGCTCCAGCACCTGGCCGACGGCCGGGTCGACCTCATGCTGGGGCGCGGCAACACCGGTCCGGTCTACCCGTGGTTCGGACAGGACATCCGCCAGGGCATCAACCTCGCCAAGGAGAACTACACGCTGCTGCGCCGGCTGTGGCGCGAGGACGTCGTGGACTGGGAGGGCACGTTCCGTACGCCGCTCCAGGCCTTCACGTCGACACCCCGGCCCCTGGACGGCGTCCCTCCCTTCGTCTGGCACGGATCCATCAGGTCCCCCGAGATCGCGGAACAGGCCGCCTTCTACGGCGACGGCTTCTTCCACAACAACATCTTCTGGCCGGCCGACCACACCAGGCGCATGGTGCAGCTCTACCGGCGCCGGTTCGCGCACCACGGCCACGGCCGGCCGGAGGACGCCATCGTCGGCCTGGGCGGACAGGTCTTCATGCGCAAGAACTCCCAGGACGCCGTACGGGAGTTCCGTCCCTACTTCGACAACGCTCCCGTGTACGGCCACGGCCCTTCGCTGGAGGACTTCACCGAGCAGACCCCGCTGACGGTGGGCTCTCCCCAGCAAGTCATCGAGCGGACCCTGTCGTTCCGGGAGAGCGTCGGCGACTACCAGCGCCAGCTGTTCCTGATGGACCACGCGGGCTTGCCTCTGAAGACCGTCCTTGAACAGCTGGACATCCTCGGCGAAGAGGTCGTGCCCGTGCTGCGGAGGGAATGTGTCAAGGGGCGTCCGGCGGACGTGCCGGAGGCCCCCACGCACGCTTCCCTTCGAGCCGGCCGGGAGGTGTCCGCCGCATGAAGCTGATCGTCGTCTCCGCGGGGCTGAGCACCCCCTCCTCCACCCGCCTGCTCGCGGACCGGCTGACCGAGGCGGCCCGCGACGAACTCGCCGCCCGGGGGCAGGCGCCGTCGACCGAGGTCGTGGAGCTGCGGGAACTGGCCGGCGACATCGCCAACCACCTCGTGACCGGATTTCCGCCGCCGCGACTGAGCGCCGCGATCGACGCGGTGACGGCGGCCGACGGCCTGGTCGTGGTGACTCCTGTGTTCGCGGCTTCCTACAGCGGTCTCTTCAAGTCCTTCTTCGACGTGATCGATCCGGACGCCCTCTCCGGGAAGCCGGTCCTGACCGCGGCGACGGGCGGTACCGCCCGCCACTCCCTGGTCCTTGAGCACGCCGTGCGCCCGCTCTTCGCCCACCTCCGCGCCGTCGTCGTCCCCACCGCCGTGTTCGCGGCCTCCGAGGACTGGGGCTCGGTGGGAGACGAGTACACCGACGGCCTGCCCGGCCGCGTCCGCCGGGCGGGCGTCGAGCTCGCCGCGCTCATGGCGGCGCGCCCGGTCGGTGAACAGCCCGAGGACGATGTCACCGTCCTCGAACGGCAACTCGCCGACCTGCGCTTCGACTGAGACGGGCCTCTGGGCCGGGCGACGGCGGGGTGGTTCATATGGTTCATACTGTTCCGCCGTATGAGCGTGAACCGAGTGACGACAAGGACCGTGCCCGAGGGACTCGAGGGTGTACGGACGCCCCTCCGCGGCAGGGACGCCGAACTGGCGTTCATCGAGGCGCGGCTCGACGCGCTCGACCGGGGCGAAGGCGGGATCATCCGCGTCGAAGGCCCCGTCGGCATCGGCAGGTCCAGGATCCTCGCGGAGGCCGCGGCAGCCGCGAGGCGGCGCGGGACGAGGGTGTTCGAGGGAGCGGCGGACCCCGACGAACAGTTCGTGCCGCTCGGCCCGCTCCTCGACGGTCTGCTCTCCGGCGAGGAACCCCTCTCGGGCGCCGTCCGCCTCAGGGACCTCGCCACGACACCCGGCCAGCGCTTCTGGCTGCTCCAGGAACTGGGGGACCGTCTGCGGGAGACGGCTCGAAACGGCCCGCTGCTCGTCGTCCTCGACGACCTCCAGTGGTGCGACGACCTGACCCTTCTCACCTTCAACACCCTCGCAGCCGGACTTTCGTCGCACGCCATCCTGTGGCTGGTCGCCGTGCGAGGCGGCAGCGTGCCGTCGGGAGTGCGCACGACCCTGGACAGGATCCGGCAGGCAGGCGCACGAGAGCTGGCGCTGGGAGCGCTGGACGACCGGGCCACCACACGGATCACCGAGGACGTCCTCGGCGCCGCTCCCGAACCGGACGTACTCCGGGTCGTCCGTCGCGCCGAAGGGGTCCCGCAGCTGCTGGTCGCGCTGCTCGGCTCGCTGCGGGAGGCAGTGACGATCGAGAACGGCTCGGCCAGGCTGTCGGCCGGACCCCCCGCCCCACGGGAACTCCCCTCTGTCGTGCGCCGCCTCGACCAGCTGTCCGACGAGGCACGGGCGCTGGTGCAGACGGCGGCCGCCGTGGGCGGCCCGGCCACCGTCGCGCTGCTGGCCGAACTGCTCGGCCGATCCCCGGCGGCGCTCATCACAGCGGTACGGGAATCCCTCGACGCTGATCTGCTCGTTGAAAGTGGCGATCACCTCGCCTTCCGCCACGACCTGATCCGCGAGGCGGTGGAAGCCGGCCTCCCCCTGCCCCTGCGTCAGGCCCTGCGTGCTCAAGCCGCCGAGCTGCCGCCGGGGAGCGCGGCCTCCCCCGTCGAGCGTCCCGGGCCGTCGGCCGGGAGAGCACCGGCAGATGCGGCGGAGGCCGACCGGCTGCGCACCGCCGCGGTGGAACTTGCGGCCACCGCTCCCGGCCCCGCCGCGGAACGCAGTCTCAAGGCCCTGGAACTCACCACGGCGGACGCTCCGGAGCGGCCGCGGGTCATCGCCGAGACGATCCCGCTGCTCTGGCAGACGGGCCGAGCCGCCCAGGCGGGTGAGCTGGGGGCCTCCGCCCTGGTGACCGGCGCTCTCGGACCAGAGGACGAGGCACGCATACGCCTCGCCCTGGCACGCCTCGCCGTACCGTTCGACTTCTCCGAGGCGGTCCGCCAGGCCCGCGCCGGGGCGGCACTGCCCGGAATCCCCGTGGACTTGAGGGGGCGGCTGCTCGCCATGCTCGCTGTCGGTCTGTCGATGTCGGGCGAGCACTCGGCGGCCGAGCAGGTCGCCGTGGAGGCATGGGAGACCGCAGCGGCAGCGGGGGACCGCTCCGCCGAGGCCACGTTGACGACGGTCCGCTCGGCAGTGAGTTTCCACCGCATGGACTTGACCGAGGCGTTCCGGCAGGCCGAGCGGTCCGCCGCGCTGGCCGACGCCCTGGGCGTCAGCACCTCGCTGTGGGTTCCGGAGGCCTTGTGGCACGCTCTCCTGTCGAACACCACCGGGCGCTCCGCGGAGGCGCTCGCCGCCGCGGAGGAGGGCATCCGGATCACGAGGGAGCAGGGCCGGACGGCGGCCACCGGTATGTGGCTCATGACCCGCTCCCGCATCCTTCTGGAGGCCGGACGGCTGACGGACGCCCGGGCCGACGCCGAAGCCGCGGCCGCGACGACCGACGATCTCGGCCCGGGCAACCTCGCCGACGTCACGCTCCGGTACGTGATGATGCGCGTCGCCCTCCACACCGACGACCAGCAGACCGCACGAGCGTATGCGGTGGAGGCGAGGCGCATGCGGAGCGACGGCGCACCCGTCGTCCGGCACTTCGGCTCCTGGATGCTGGCACTGATGGCCGACTTCGAAGGCCGGCCCGACCGTGCCATGGCCGAACTCGACGAGGTGATGACATCGCCCGTCGCGGACCGGCCGGCCTACGCCGGCTTGGTCGACCCCGCCGACGCCCCGGTACTCGTCCGCCTGGCGCTGCGTGCCGGCGCGCACGAACGGGCCGCCCAGGCAGTGGCCCTGGCCGAGCGACTGGCCGTGCTCAACCCCGACCTCACGTTCCTGGCCGCCACCGCCACGCACGCCCGGGGGCTCCTCGACAACGACCTCGCCCCTCTCGTACGTGCCGTCCGGCTGTACGAGGACTGCCCTCGGCCGTTGGCCCGGGCGTCGGCACTGGAGGACGCCGGACGCAAGGTCGCGGCCACCCGCAAGTCCGAAGCGGTGCCGTACTTCGACACGGCCCTCGCGCTCTACGCGCGAGCGGGCGCCGAGCGGGACGTCGCTCGCGTCCGCCGGCGCCTGCGGGCCGCCGGGGTCCGCCGCCGGCCCTCGACGGCCGGGCTCTCCGGTGCGTGGCCTGAGCTGACGGCCGCGGAGACAAGGGTGGTACGGCTCGTGGCCCGTGGGCTGACCAACCAACAGGTGGCCGAGCACCTCTCCCTCTCGCCGCACACGGTGAGTTCGCACCTGCGACGGGCCTACACCAAGCTGGACATCTCCTCGCGCGTGGAGCTGACCCGGCTGGTGAAGCGTCGTGACAGCGGAGAGTAGTCGCTTCGTATCCCCTGTGGGCGTCGTGACAATGGACGATTCATGTGATGTGCCGGCGTCGTCGCTTCCTCAGAATGATCAAGAGCCGCGGAATGGAGAAGTCCGCGGGGAACCATTGATCGAGAGAGGAACAGCGCATGACCGTAAGGCTCCAGCGAGCCCGCCCCGGCAGCCCCGAGCTCCAGGCGCTCGTCGACGAGCTCGCCGAGCGGCTCGGCCGGTCCGTCGCCGTCGACGACCCGCTGGTCCGCATGGTCTGCACGAGCCGCCACTTCGGCGACGAGGACCCGGTCCGCATCGGCACCCTGTTGCAGGGCCGCGCCGACAACGCGACCATCCGGTACGTCCTCGCCCAGGGCGTGACCCAGTGGTCCCGAGCCGGATTCATCGACGGCCGTGACGATCTCGGACTGCTGCCCCGTTACGTCGTGCCCCTGCGTGAGCGCGGGCATCTCCTCGGACTGCTCCTGGTGGTCGTGCCCGACAAGACGCTCGCAGAGCACGAGACGCGTGCCATCGCCCGGGCCGCGGACGCCATGGCCGCCCAGATGCACGGCGAGCACATCGCCACCGACACCCGGAAGACCGACGAGCGGGACCTCGTCCTCGAACTCGTCGGCACCGACGTCGCCGCCCGTACCACCGCACGGCGGCGAGGCAAGGAACTCGGACTGCTCGGAGCAGCCGAGCACGTCCTGGTCACCATCGTCCAGCTGAGCTGCGCGACCGAGCTCGTGCGGCAGTCCGAGGCGGCCCTGTGGGGAGCGCTCGAGGGGTTCCGGCAGACGCGTACGGCTCAGGGCATCATCGCGATCGGCAAGGAGCGGGCGACACTGCTCCAGCTGCGCGACCGCCCACCCGGCCAGGACGAGGTCACCGCACAGTCCGCTCGTATCCTGGACGAACTCCGCACCTTCCTGGGCCCGTCGGCGGACCCCGTGATCGGCGTCGGGGGCCGGCACCCCAGCCTGGACGACACATGGACGTCGTACGAGCAGGCGCTCGTGGCGGCACGCGCGGCACGCCGGGTGCCCACCCTGAAGGGCGCCGGTGACTGGGACCTGCTCGGGGAGCTCGCGGTGCTGCTCCAGCTCCCCGAGCACGCCCTGAACGCGTCCTTGGTCCCGAAGCCGCTCCGTACCCTGAGCGGCACCCATGGCGGCGACCGCCTGCGGGACACCCTGCGCTGCTTCCTCGAACACGCGGGATCGATTCCCCGGACCGCGGACACGCTGGGAATCCACCGCACCTCGCTCTACTACCGCCTGCGCCAGATCCAGGAGATCACCGGACTGGACCTCGACGACGGCGCCCACCGGCTCACTCTGCACCTCGGCCTCAGGATCGAGGAACTCCTCGCGCCGGGCGGCGGCGGGGCCGTCTGACCACGGACCCGCTTCGACAAAGCGAGGAGGATTCACGGCCCGATTCCTACAGCTCGCGGTGGTGCGGGCGGCGGGCCGCATTCGATGATGTTCGGGACGGGCGGGACCGAAGTACCGCCTCTGACCAGGGGAGAGGTCATGAAGGAACTGATCACGACGGACGGCGTACGGCTCGCGTACCAGGACACCGGCGGCGCGGGCGTCCCGCTGGTGATGCTGCACGGCTGGGGGCAGACGCAGGCGATGTTCCGCCACCAGATCGGGGGGTTGGCGCCCGGCCGTCGCGTCGTCACCGTCGACCTCCGCGGCCATGGGAAGTCCGGCAAGCCGCGTCACGGCTACCGCATCGCCCGGCTCTCCCGCGATGTCCTCGAACTCGTCGACCATCTCGGTCTCGACCGTTTCGACGCACTGGGCTGGTCCATGGGTGTCTCGGTGTGGTGGAGCTTCATCGACCAGTACGGGACCGGACGGATCCGGCGCTTCGTCGCCGTCGACCAGCCCGCGGCGGTCGCCGCCGTGCCCTGGATGACCGAGCGGGAACAGCGGGACTCCGGCGCCATCTTCGATGTGTCGGGGCTGCTGTACCTGGGGGCGGCCCTCGCGGGGCCGGAGGGCGACACGGTCCGCGCCGACTTCGTGCGCGGCATGTTCTCCGGCGAGCCCGACCCCGAGGTGCTGGCCTTCGTCGGCGAGGAGATCCGGTCGACACCCGCCTACGCGGGCGTACCGCTGCTGTTCGACCACTGCGCTCAGGACTGGCGGGACGTGCTTCCCCGGATCGATGTGCCGACCCTGGTGATCGGCTGCGAGGGAAGCCATGTGCATCCCGATTCGCAGCGCTTCGTCGCCGAGCGGATTCCCGGCGCACGCCTGCACGTCTTCGCCTCCGACGTGGCGAGCTCGCACTTCCCCTTCCTGGAGAACCCGCCGGCCTTCAACGCCGTCGTGGAGAAGTTCCTGGCCGAGGAGCCGGCGAACGGGGCGTGAATCTGCCCCCCGCCGCCCGCACCTACGGCTAGGAAGGAATCCCATGCCCCTCACACTGATGTCTCGTGCGCCCGAACGGGTCCCCCGGCAAGCGCCCGATCCGGCCTCGCCCTCCTCCCGCTCGGGGTGGCTGGTCCAGATGCTTTCCGAGATGCCGGAGACGAACGACCGGACCCACGTCTACCTCGGCGTCCATGTCCGTGGGCCCGTCACCGTCGTCCATGAGCGTGCCAAGACCCTGTTGGAGCCGAACGACCTGGTCTTCTGCGACCCGGCCCGACGGCACGGGCTGCAGTTCGGCGAGGACTGCCAGATGATCTTCTTCCGGGTGCCCCGCTGCTATCTGGGCGTCACGGAGGCGGAACTGAACCAGGTGCTCGGCGTACCCGTACGCGGCGGGGAGGGGATCGGGGCGCTGGCGTCCGACTTCCTGACCGCGCTCGCCGCCAGGGCGGAGTTCCGCCGGTCCATGATCGGGGACCGGCGCGCCCGGACGGCCGTACACCTCCTCTCCGTCCTGGTCATGGAGCTCCTCGCAGCGGACACGACGGCCGGGGCCGACGAGGCGTCCGGGGCCGCCAACGAGATGCTGTCCCGTATCCACGGCTACATCGAAGAGCATCTGATGGACCCGGACCTCTCACCGGAGTCGATCGCGCGCGCCCACCACATCTCCGTCCGGTACCTGCAGAAGCTCTTCCAGAACGACGGCAGCACGGTGAGCCAATGGGTGCGGCAGCGCAGGCTCGAGTTCTGCCGGCTCGAACTGGGCCGCTCCCACCGGAGGATCACCATGGCCGCGGTGGCACACCGCTGGGGCTTCAGCAGCCCCTCGCACTTCAGCCGCACGTTCCGCGGGGCCTACGGTATGAGCCCCAGCGAGTGGCAGGCGCTGGCGACCTCGGCCTTCGCGACGACGACCGCCGGCGCCCAGGACGAGTGAAGGCGCCGAGACGCGTGTGCGCCGTCATGACAGCGCGGCTGCGCGCACGTACAAGAGGAGCCGCTTCCACGGCTCTACCGTGAGTAACGGCCGCACGGACCTCTTGCCGAGTTCCGGGCCGCGACCTGACCGTCGTGACGACGCCCCACACGTGGCCCGACACCGAGAAGAGAACTCGCATGACCCACCCCACCGTTGTCCTCGTGCACGGTGCCTTCGCCGACGCGACGGGCTGGATAGGCGTCATCTCGGAACTGCGGAGCAGCGGTATCCCGCTGATCGCTCCGTCGAACCCGCTGCGGGGCCTGACGTCGGACGCCGCCTATCTCACCTCCGTCCTGGCCCAGGTCGACGGCCCGGTCGTACTCGTCGGCCACTCCTACGGCGGTGCGCTGATCACCGTGGCCGGGGCGGCGGAGAACGTCGTCGCGCTCGTCTACGTGGCCGCCTACGTGCCCTTCGAGGGCGAGAGCCTCGGCCAGCTCCAAGGGGGCTTCCCCGAGTCCCCGCTGACGGGCCACCTGAAGGAGTGGACGTACCCGCTCCTCGACGGCGACTCGGCGGTCGAGGTCACCATCGAGGAGACGGCCTTTCCCTCCGTCTTCGCGGCGGACGTTCCCGAGGACGTCGCCGGTGTCCTGGCGGCGACCCAACGCCCGCTCGCCACGGCCGCCTTCACCGAGACCGCGTCAGCGGCGGCGTGGCGGACGAAACCGTCCTGGGCTCTGGTGGCCGGGGCAGACCGCACGATCAGCCCCGTGGTCCAGCGCTTCGGCGCCGCACGGGCCGGCGCCGTCGTCGTCGAACTGCCGGACGCCTCCCACGCCGTCGTCCTGTCCGAGCCCACACGGGTCGCCGACCTGATCAGGGACGCGGTACGGGCGACGAGCTGACCGACCGGCCTCCGCTCGCGCCGGGCTCGGACCGGAGGGCCTGGCGGAGGGCTGTCCGGGGTGAGGGTGTGGATCAGATGGGCGAGCAGTCCGGCTTGTCGGTCCACCCCGCTTCGCACTGATAGAGGGTGAAGGGGGTGTTGTAGCCGTGGGCGACTCCGAGCTTGTTGTACTCGTCCACCGTGACGCGCTGTGCCACGTAGTGGTCGGTCGCCGTGCCGTGGGCGGTGTCGGAGTAGGGCGGGAGGGTGCTGGTCGGCGTCGGCGTCGGCGTGCTCGTGCCGGTCGGGGTCGGGGTGGGCGAGGAGCTGCCGTCGATGTCCCAGAAGCGGACGAGGTGGTACGCGGAGCAGATGTTCACGTCCAGGACGTAGGCGCCGGCGGTACCGCACTGGGTCGGCCCGGTCCCCGGGTCGACGGGGTGTCCGTGCCCCATCCCGGTGATCTCGTAGGTCTCCACCGTGCCGCCGTAGACCCGGTGGGGATAGCCGGCGACCATGTCCGTGGTGTCCGGTGTCTGATCGGTGCCGTTCACGTTGGTGAACTGCTCCATGAGTTCGGTGGCGTTCATGGGCCGCACGGTCGTATCCGTAGTGCCTTGCCAGATCGAGACCTTGGGACGCTGCCCGGAGTAGGAGTACGTGGCCCTGACTTTGTCTCCCCACTCCTTGGGGCTCTTGCTGACGCCGGGGCTCATGCAGGAGAAGGCGGTGGACACGGAGTTGGCGCAGCCGTGGGGCAGGCCGGCGATGATGCCCCCGCCCGAGAAGACGTCGGGGTAGGCCGCCAGCATGACGGCGGCCATGGCCCCGCCCGCCGAGAGGCCGCTGACGTAGGCGTCTGTCGAGCCGTTGTCCTTCTTCGCCCGGTCGACCATCTGCTTGATCGACAGCGCCTCTCCGGCGTCCCGCCGGGTGTCACCGGGCTCGAACCAGTTGAAGCAGGAGTTCGCGTTGTTCGCCGAGTTCTGCTGTGGCAGGACCACCGAGAACTTGTACGTGTCGGCCAGCTGCAGCCAGCCCGTGCCGGCCGCGTAGCCCGAAGCGTTCTGGGTGCAGCCGTGAAGGGCGACCACGACGGGGCGGCCGGAGGGCAGGCCCGGGGGCACGTAGCGGAACATGCGGAGGTTGCCCGGGTTGGATCCGAATCCTGTCACTTCATGGGGAGTGCCTGCCGCGCGTGCCGGGCTGGACGACGACACGACGGACAGTACGGCGAGCAGGAGTACGGCCAGTGCCGCGGCGAACGCTGCTTCTGGTCGGCGGCGGACTGCGGGCAGGGAGTGGGGATAGGGCATGGGGGGACCTCCAACTGCGGCTCTGCGAGGACGGCCCTTGCGGGTTGTGTGGAGGCTAGGGGCGGCCGTGGCGTCCGCGCCTTGGCTGGGGCCGCCACAATGCCGATCGCCTCGATGGTGCCGAGCCCCATGCGTGGACGTTCGCTGGAATGGGCCCCCGCCTCACCGTCGTGTCTCACGGAATCGGCCCCGGGGGCTGGGGTTTGTGGTTGCTCAGGCGGTGCAGTTTCAGAGCCGGCTGCAGTTCATTCAAACAGCGGCCGGCTTCCGTGTACGCGCCGGGGAGCTGTCCGGGGCCGGTCGTCGGTCCTGCGGAGCCCACGGTCGCGGGCATACCGGCCGTCTTCCCGAGGTCCCGCGCTAGTTCGGCGGCGAGTGAGCCCGGCTCCGATGACGGTACGAGCAGGACGATGTGGCCGTCGTGGACTCCCCGCGAGTCCACCCAGGGAGCGGGCGCTGCGTGCGGCTTCCGCGAACAGGTGCGAGCGCGGTTCGTTGTCGGTGTCCGGGGTGAGCACGGCGTGGGGCTGGGCGAGGTCGATGCCGAGTTTGCGGGCGCGGAGCGTCAGGCTTCCGGTTCGAGCAGCCGACACCACGCCGACAGCGGGACCTCTACGTTCACGTGCGAAACCCCGGGCCGCCAAGAAGGAGGCGCAACGGGCTCCCCTTTGCTTGCGGCACATGCCCTGCGTCCTTCAGCGAGGACCGCTGATCAGGAGTCAGACCCGCTGTCACGTTTAGCGGGCAGCTTCCTGAGGATGTGACCGGGACGTCGAGGCCCGCTCTGCCCCATCGGTGGAGGCATTCAGTGTGGTCTGAAATCCCTTGCTCCCCGGTCCGCCTGCTTGGTGGGATGCAAGGGCTTCGACGGTGGGAGGGGACAGCTTGGCGGTGTTCGGGTGTGCGGGCTGCGGTGCGGTCCTGACGGCGGCGGTGTCGGAGGTGGCGTTGCCGATCCACCTGGCCGACACCCACTGGGAGAAGCTGCACCCGCCCCTGCTGGAGGCCGGGTCCTATGCCGTCGACCCCGCGCCGTACGGGCCGCCGTGGCAGCAGTGGGACGAGGTCGGGGCACGCGAGGCGGCAAAGCGGGGGCGCTTCGCGCGGGTTGGCGCGCTGCCTGACGGACCGTCGGACACCGTCCTCCTTGCACCCGGCGACATGCGCGGCACGCGGCTGATCCTCGAGCGGGCCGGGGGCTACTGCATGGGGATCGACGGGAGGGACGGGCCGAACCTTGCCTGCCTGGGCTGCGATCTTCCGGTCGGAACGAGGATGGACGACTGCGGGTGCTGGCAGGTCGTCCGGCTCGTCCCACAGGCGGTGATGCGGCTGCCCGGACCGCCGGAGCGGCCTGTCATGGGCTGGGCGGAGCTGCTGGCCACCGGCGCGTTGTGGCACCGGCTGAGCGAGTACCGGGACATCCCGGCGGGCGTGGCTCTCGCCCAAGTGGTGGTGGCCGCTGGAGGCGCCCCGGTTGAGGTGGCACCCGGGCCGGTCGCTGAGCTCCTCGGGCGGGCACTCGGCGCTCTGCTGCCCGCCGGGGAAGGCGCGAAGCGGCTGGACCTGGCGGGACCGGGGTTCGGCGAGCCGACTGCGGACCTGGTGCTGGTGCCGGTCCATCCGCAGACCGGAGACGTGTGGCAGCCGCGCACCGGGGCGATGCCGGTACCTGTGGATGCCGCGCTCTGGGCCGAGCTGGCCTTCCCGCCGCACCGGACCCGGCTGCCGGTGGTCGGCGGGCTGCCGGCAGGCGTGGAGCGGGACGATCCGCTGCCGCCGCACGCGTGGTACCCGTTTCAGCCGTCCAGGGAGGCGTTCCGGTACACGCTCGCGCGGATTCCCGCCATCAGGGGTATCGAAGTTCATGCCGTAGATCGTTCCCACCAACGTGGGTGCGAACAGGATGGCCGCCCAGGATGAGATCTTCTTGAAGTCCTCGCCCTCGGGGCGCTGACCTGCGTAGATAGACGTCTAAGGGGGGGCTGACCTGCGACTTTGCTCGTTTCCGGAGCTTTCACGGTGACGCCGTTTTGCGCGGTCGATTCTCCCCAGCCGCTCCCCGGAGCGGCTTGATTCTCCCCAGATTCTCCCCAGCCCCCGCCGCAGCCCGTTCGTGGCGATGCTTGTGCTGGTGAGGCGACGTCATGGGGAGAGCGGCCCCGGACACGCGCCTAGCCGCGGAGGTGCGTGCCGATCTTCAAGAACGCCTGGACCAGGGGGACCTGGGGGACGGACGGGGAGATGATCTGGGACGCGTAGTGGACTATCACCAGGTCGAGTGTGGGGGAGATGAAGAGGCGCTGGCCGTGGATGCCGCTGGCCATGAAGGATCCGTACGGGTCGTTCGGGATCCACCAGAGGTCGTGGTACGAGAGCGTCGCGGGCGCCTCGGGAGGTGCGGCGGGGAAGCGTACGCGGTGGGGGTAGCCGTCGGGGACGCCGGAGACGATGGTGGAGGTGACTGCCTCGGGGAGGATCTGGCGGTCGCCGATCGCGCCGCCGCAGCGGATCATCTCGCCGAGCCGGGCCAGGTCGCGGGCGGTGGCGCTGAAGCCGCCGCAGGCGGCCTCGGAGCCCTCTGAGTCGAGGAGGTAGTACGCGTCCTCCTCGGCGCCGATGCGGGACCAGATCATCTCGGACAGCAGGGCCGAGGTGGTGGTGCCGGTGACGCGGCGCAGGACCTCGGCGAGGGCTTCGACGTTGCCGTTCTCGTAGCGGAACTCGCTGCCCGGCTCGGCGGTCGCCCGGGCGGTGGCGAGGTGTTCGCGGATCGTGGCCGGCCCGGTGTAGCCGTAGGGGCGCAGTTGGGGGGCGAGGACGGCGAAGTAGCGCTGCGCTTCGAGTGCCTTGTCGTACGGGCGGCCCGCGTAGCTCATCTGCGTGCCCATGTGGAGGAGGTGGTCGACCTGGGCGTCTCCGAAGGCGGTGCCGGCGAGCTCGGGAACGTACTTCGCGACTTGGGCGCCGCGGTCGAGCTGCCCTTCGTGGGCGAGGACCGCGGCGACGAGGCCGAGGTAGGACTTGGCGGCCGAGGCGTTGAAGTGCGGGACATGGGGCTCGTACCCGTGGAGGTACTCCTCGTGCACGAGGATTCCGCGGTGCATGACCAGCAGGGCGTCGGTCTCGGCCCGGGCGAGCAGCTCCGTGAGGGTGAGGGACTGACCGTGTGGTCTCGTGAACGCGAGGTCGTCGAGGGCACCGGCGGGCGCGGCGGGCAGCGTGGACTCGCCGCCGGAGCCCCGCCAGACACGACGGCTCGGAACGAGTTCCCGACCCGAGGTCGTATGCCGTCGAGCCCAGGTCGGATCGGTGTACCCCCGCGCCCACACAAGATCGGCCAATGAGGGAATGCCTGCCATGCGTACGCTCCACTCTTTCGGTCGTGCACCTACCGGGCTCAATACCGTACATGGTGTCTGGTAACTCGACCAGACATGTCAGGCGAGGGGTGATGCGGCCGCGTGGTGCGGGCGGGGTTCAGGGGGTGAGGTCGAGGGCTCCCGGGGCGTCGGACGGGGCGAGGCCGGTGGCCCAGACGCGGCCGTAGACCGACAGGTCGCGCAGATGCGCGGTGATCTCGGCGGCGCTGTAGCCGGTGTCGTTCTCGACCCACCAGGTGAGCAGGCCGATGAGTTCGCCGGTCCAGGCGCGGGCGACGACGTCGAGGGGGATGCGCGGTGTCACCGCGAGCTGCTCGGTCCGGGTGTGGAAGGCGGCCTCGGCGTGGGCGCAGATGAGGTCCGTGAATTCTCGAAGGGCCCGTCCGTCGCCCTCGCCTCGCAGGACGACTCGGTAGAGGGGCTTCTCCTGCTCGGCGTGTTCGAAGATGTACTTCACCGGCAGTCCGGTGAATCCCTCGGCGTGTGCCTGTCGGACCGCCGGCAGGAGGCGGTCCCGGTCCTCGGCGAGGTCGCGGACGATGCCGACCAGGAGGTCCTCCTTGTCGCGGTAGTGGGCGTAGAAGGTGGCCCGGCCGATATCGGCGCGTTCGGTGATCTCCTCGACCGTGATCGCGTGGAACCCCTTCTCCAGGACCAGTTCGACCAGGGCCTGGCGCAGTGCGGCGCGCGTCCTGCGGACGCGGCGGTCTCCCGCGGGTTTCATGTCCACTTCGTTTCCTTCTCGTCCGAACCGTTGACCTGACCCTAACGCTGCCTTTACGTTGCCGCACACCAAGCTTGCTACTGGACACATTGTTCGGAAACTCTGGAGGTGCGATGAACTTCGGGCGGTACGTACGCCGGACTGCCGGTCACCAACCCGATGCCGAGGCCGTGGTCTGCGGACCCGCCCGCCTGACGTATGCGGAGCTCGACGACCACAGCGACCGGCTCGCGACGGCGCTGCGCGCCCTCGGCCTGAGCCGGGGTGACCGGGTTGCGACCCTCGCCGGCAACCGCGCGGAACTGGTCGTCACGGAAGTCGCTCTCTACAAGGCCGGCTTGGCCCGGGCGCCGATCAACGCCAGGCTCGGCACCGCCGAGGTGGCCCACCTGCTCGCGGAGTCCGACGCGCGGCTGCTGCTGACGGACGTCGCCCATCTCGACATCGCCCGTTCGGTCGTGCCCGGTACGGGGGTGAAGACCGTCCTCGGCTACGACGGCCCGAGCGATCTGGGCCCGGGCTACGCCGAGACTCTCGCGGGCACCGAGCGGGAACCCGTCGAGACGGAGTGCGACGAGGGCGACATCGCCGTGCTGCACTTCACGTCGGGCTCCACCGGCAAACTCAAGGCGGCGGTCCAGACCTACGGCAACCGGCTCGCCCTGATGCGCAAGTCGGTGATGAGCGCCGACACCCGGGTGGGCCCCGGCGACCGGCAGATCCTGGCCGGGCCGGTCACCCACGCCTCGGGCATGCCGCTGATGGGGATCTTCTTCGCCGGCCGCTGTGCGATCGTGCTGCCCCGCTGGGACGCCGAGGAGTTCCTCGCCACCGTCCAGCGCGAACGTGCCACCCACGCCTTCGTCGTGCCGACGATGGTCAACACCGTCCTCGCGCTGCCGAACGCCCGTGACCACGACCTCTCCACCCTCCGCCAGCTGATCTACGGCGCCGCGCCGATGTCACCGGCCCGGATCAGGGCCGCCTGGGACCTCTTCGGCCCTGTCCTGTCCCAGGGATACGGCTGCGGCGAGACCACCTCCGGCGTGCTCTTCCTCTCCACGGAGGACCACCGGCGGGCGATCGAGGGCGAGGACGAGGAACTGCTGCTGTCCTGCGGCCGTCCGCTCGCCGAAGCGGAGGTCGCCATCGTCGACGACAGCGGAAAGCCCGTCGCCGACGGAGAGATCGGAGAGATCGCCGTCCGAGGCCCCGATGTCGTCCCCGGCTACCACAACGAGCCGAACCTCACGGCGGAGACCTTCCGAGACGGCTGGTTCCTCACCGGCGACCTCGCCCGCCGCCGCGCGGACGGCTACGTCTTCATCGTCGACCGCAAGAAGGACATGATCGTCTCCGGGGGGTTCAACATCTACGCCGTCGAGGTCGAGTCCGTCCTGCACCAGCACCCCGACGTCTACGAGGCCGCCGTCGTCGGCGTCCCGGACGAGCAGTGGGGCGAGGCCGTCAAGGCGGTCGTCGTGACACGCGACGGAACCACCCTCACGGAGGCCGACCTCATCGACTTCTGCGCCGAGCACCTGGCCCGCATGAAGAAGCCCCGCTCGATCGACTTCGTCGCGGCCCTGCCCCACAACCCCAACGGCAAGATCGACCGCCGCGCCATCCGCGACCGCTACTGGGCGGGCGCCGAGCGCCGCGTCAACTGAACAGGACCCCCGGCATGCCCTTCACCCTCGAACCCTCCTACGACGACAATCCGCGCCTCCAGGACCTCGTCGTCCGTCTGCGCGCCTACCTGGCCGGCGAGCTCATCCCGTACGAGCGCGAGCACGGCATCACCGCCGAGACCAAGCTCGACCGCACCACACTCGAACACGTCTGGAAGCGCAGCGCGGAACTCGGCTTCTACGGCATCAGCCTTCCCCCCGAGCTCGGCGGCCAAGGCCTGAGCTTCTACGAACTGTGCGCCCTCAAGGAGGAGCTCACCGCCTCCGGTGCCGCTCTCTCCCACTCCGTCCTCGGCGACATGGGCGGCCCCCTGCGTGTCGGCGCGATCGTGAAGTACGCCACCGAGGAACAGCGGGAGCGCTACCTGATGCCCGTCGTCCGGGGGGAGCGGGCGTGCTGCTTCTCCATCACGGAGGAGGACGCGGGCTCCGACGTACGCCGGATGACGACCACGGCCACCCCGGACGGGGACACCTATGTGCTCAACGGCAAGAAGGTGTTCAGCTCCGCCGCCCCCTTCGCGGACTTCGCGATCGTCGTCGCCCGCATGGCCGGCACCGAAGAGGCGTACAGCGCGTTCCTCGTCGACCTGGACACCACCGGCTGCCGCGTCCTCGATGGCGAAGTCCCCATGTCCGGACAGCAGATGGAGGGCGACCTCGTCTTCGAGGACTGCCGGATCCCGGCCGCGAACCTCCTCGGTGAGGTTGGCCAGGGCCTGCGCATCGGCATCGGCCGCATCACCCTCAACCGCCTGCTGCACTGCCCGTCCCTCATCGGCGCCGCCCGCCGCGCCTGGGACCTGTCGGTGGAGTACGCGATGACCCGCGTGGTCTTCGGCCAGCCGCTCCTCGCCCATCAGGCCATCCACCACAAGATCGCCGAGATGGCCACCGAGATCTACGCCGCCCGCGCGATGGTGATGGCCACCGCCGCGAAGGCCGACCGGGGAGACAACGTCTCCGTCGAGGCCAACATGTGCAAGCTCTTCACCTCCGAGGCGTCCTTCCGCGTCGCGGACCAGGCGGTCCAGATCCACGGCAAGGCCGGGCTGACCCGCGGCCACGAGGTCGAGCAGATCTTCCGCAGCCTCCGGATGTTCCGGATCGTCACCGGAACCACCGAGATCCACAAGAACGCCATCGCCAAGGGCCTGATCTGACCGACCCCTTGGTGCCCAGGGCGGTGCCGCGGGCCCCGCTTCGACGAGAGGGGCCCGCGGCCACGGGGGACGACCGCCCGCCCGTACGGCCCCCTGCTCCACCCGCATCCGCAGGAGTCGCCCCATGACACCCCGTACCGCCACGCCGCCCCGGCACATCGCTGCCCCGGCCCCCGACCGTCGCAGAGCCTGGCTGATCATGGCGATGATCGTGGCCTTCATGGTCATCAACTTCGCCGACAAGTCGGTCCTCGGCCTCGCCGCCGTTCCGATCATGGAGGAACTCGACCTCAGCAACAGCACCTACGGTCTGATCTCCAGCTCCTTCTACTTCCTCTTCAGCGTCTCCGGACTCCTCGTCGGATTTCTCTCCACCCGCATCTCCAGCCGGGTTCTGCTGTTCGCCATGACTGTGGTGTGGGCCGTGGCCCAGCTCCCGGTCCTGGTGGTGGCCACGGTCCCGACCCTGATGGCCGGCCGCATCCTGCTCGGCGCTGCCGAGGGACCGGCGGCCTCGATGTCCATGCACGCCCTGTACAAGTGGTTCCCGCCGGAGCGCCGCGCCCTGCCCTCGGCCCTCCAGATCGGCGGCGCGGCCCTGGGCACGCTCATCGCGGCACCCCTGGTCACCTGGCTGATCGACGACTTCGGCTGGCGCTCGGCCTACGCCGTCCTCGCGGTCGTCAGCGCCTGCTGGGCGCTGCTGTGGTGGCGCGTGGGCCACGACGGCCCGTACGACCACAAGCACACGGCCGTTGGATCCAGCGGGCTCCGGCTGCCGTACCGCAGGATCCTGCTGACCGGCACCGTACTCGGCAGCATCGCCAGCGCCTTCGGAGCGGCGTGGGCGCTGTCCCTCAGCCATGCCTGGCTGCCCGCCTACCTCAGGACGCAGATGGACATGTCGGCGGCGGCCTCCGCGACCGCCATCAGCGTCATGTCCGGCTTCGGTCTGGTGCTGCTGCTGGCGGTCTCCCCGTTCGTGGACGCGCTGAAGTCCCGTGGCGTGAGCAGTCGTTGGTCCAGCGGGGCGGCGCAGAGCATCGCCGTGAGCGTGGCGGGGTGCGCGATGGCGGCCTTCCCGTTCGTCGACGCGTCCGGTCCGCGGCTCGTGCTGATCGCGCTGGCCTTCGGCGGCACCGCGATCGCCATTCCCCTCCACTACATGACGACCGCGGAGGTCGTCCCTCCTGCCCAGCGCGGCGCCGTCTTCGGCATCGTCGCCGGTCTCGGCACCCTGCCGGGCCTCGTGGCGCCGTTCCTGACCGGCCATCTCATCGACGCGGCCGACACCCCGGCCGTCGGCTACACCACCGCCTTCCTAGTCGCCGGCGCGGTCATGCTCACGGCCGGCGCCTTCGCCCTGGCGGCCATCCGCCCGGAGCGGGACGCACGACGCCTGGGGCTCGACACCAGGCCCCAGGTCTGAAGCGCGTACCTGACCGTTGCCCTCCCTATCCGAAGCGTGCTGGACGAGGCCACCGGTAAGTGGGCTGAGGGTCCATCGGGCGGATATCAAGGCCGTCGACCCGCCGCAGTCCATGACGGATGTGCTGGAGAGGCAGATGCGCGCCCGAGCGGGCCAGCACGCGGCGACTCTCAGGCGCGGCGGCCACGAGGTCGCGCTGGCCAGGAAGTGGTGGGATTCCCGGCCGGATACGGTGGTGTGGATCAGACTCGTTCGACGGTGACGCGAGGGTGGTTGGCGGTGAGCAGGGTGATGTCCTCGACGTCGGACGTCAGGATCGTGACGCGGCCCGGCTGGGCCAGGGCCGTGGCGCAGAGCATCGCGTCGATGGCGTACTTGTGGCCGTGTAGTCCGGCTGTGCGCAGCAGGGCGGCGGCGGACTGGGCGAGGGTCTGGGTGACCGGTTCGACTCGCAGCCGGGACAGCGTCCACCTCAGGGCGGCGTCGTTGATCCGGGGGTGGATCACCTCGACCAGCACTGCGGCCGAGGTGATCACGGGAAGGTCGGCGTCGCGGGCGGCGGTGAGCCATTCGTGGACCTCGCGGTCGCGTTGCACGGCCTTGGCCAGGCCCTCGCTGTCCAGGATGAGCGCGCCACTCACGCGGCTGCCCCGGCTCCGGAGGAGGGGGTGCCGGTGAGCTTGGCGCGCTTGGCAGCCACAGCCTCGGGATCGGCGGGGCCGTTCGCGTCGTCGAAGGCGGCGATCAGCTCGTCCAGGTTGTCACGCTCGATCTGCCGTTGCGCGGCCTTCTCCAGGTACGCGGACACGCCACGCTTGCCGACCCGCTCGCGGATCGCTTGCAGGGTGCCGGCGGTCAGGGAGACGGAGATGCCGCTGCTGGGACCGTCGCCGGGAGGGAAGTCGGTGTCGTCGTCAGCCATGACAGGAGTATGGCATTTCAAATGCCATACGGCGAGGTCCTTGCCCGGTGGAGGGCGTGTGGCAGGCGCTGTCGTGGTTACTTACTGTGATGCGGTTGACGTCGGTGAGCTGTGCCGAGGCCAGTCGGCTGGACGGCGGGTGGGCTTGCCGGTGCGGATCTGAGGTGCGGTGGTCGGCTCCGGTTCTCCCCAGCGCTCGTGGACACTCGAAAGGCCAGGTCAGGGGCCCTTTCGGGCCAGGGTGAGGAGATCACCCGCATCACTTCTCCCCAAGGGCTCCCCGGAGTCCGAAATGAGTGATCTGTGGAGAGGGTGCAGGAGCGAACCGTGCGCGCGGCGCGAGTGGGGTCGATCGCCCTCTAGAGCCAGTCCCGACGCTTGAAAACCACGTACAAACTGATGCATACCGCCCCCATCAGGCCGATGGCGAAGGGGTATCCGAAGCGCCAGCTCAATTCCGGCATGGAGTCGAAGTTCATGCCATAGATGGTTCCCACGAGTGTGGGAGCAAAGAGGATCGCGGCCCAGGACGAGATCCGCTTGATCTCCTCGTTCTGCTCGAAGCCCGCCTCCGCCAACGCCCTCATTTCCGCGTTCTGTTGCTGCGTGACCAGGGTCGCGTTGACCGTGAGGATGTCCGTGAGGGCCTGGCGGAAGCCGTCGACGCGTTCGCTGGTGTGGGTGACGTGGTCGGCGACGTCGCGGAGGTAGCGCTGGAGTTCCTCGTCCGTGCCGTACTTGGCGAAGCCGGCCATCAGGCCGTGGAGCATGCCCACCAGGGGGCGGGTCGCGCGTTGGAACTCGACCATTTCCCGGGAGAGTTCGTAGATGCGGCGGGAGACCGCCGGGTCGCCGCCGAAGACCTCCGTCTCGATCTCGTCGATGTCGTTCTGGACGCCTGCCACCACCGGCGCGTAGCCGTCGACCACCGCGTCCAGGATCGCGTAAAGGACCGCCTCCGGGCCGAGGGCGAGGAGTTCGGGGTCCTTCTCCATGCGGCGGCGGACCGAGGAGAGGTCCGGGGCGGCGCCGTGGCGGACCGTGATCAGGAAGTCCGGGCCCACGAAGACGTGCAGTTCGCCGAAGTCCACCTCCTCCTGGGCGTCCAGGTAGCGGGCCGCCCGGAGGACCACGAAGAGGGTCTCGCCGTACCTCTCCAGCTTGGGGCGCTGGTGGGCCTCCATCGCGTCCTCGACGGCCAGCTCGTGCAGGTCGAACTCGGTGGCCAGGGAGTGCAGTTCATCCTCGGTCGGCCGCTGGAGGCCGATCCACGCCATGCCGTCCGGGTACTCGCGCAGCTGCCGGAAGGTCTCCGCGAGCGTCGCGGGGGACGAGACGCGGTGACCGTCCCGGTACAGGCTCGCCTGCACCACGCTCCGCCGCTCCTCCGGAGCCTCGGGCGCCTCCGGGGCGGTGGTCGTGGGCGACTCGGCCTGGGGGCGGCGCCATGCCGCGCGGGGTCGACGATCGGACATCTCGTGCACCTCCTGAGTCTTCGGGAAGGATATATGGGGTTGGGTCCGGGTGAATGAGGATGGATGGGGCGGATGAGGTCCGTGCCCCGCCTCACGTCCGCCGACTTGCGGACCGTATCTGTCCGCGACTCTGAGTAGCGTGCCCGTCATGGCCCTCAAGACGACCCGTCCCGTGCTCGGTGCCCGCGCCCTGAACCGTGCCACCCTCGACCGCCAGCTCCTCCTCCGCCCCGCCTCCCTGGGCGTCACGGAGGCCGTCCAGCACCTTCTCGGCCTCCAGGCGCAGAACACCAAGCCCCCGTACTACGCGCTCGCCGCCCGCCTCGACGGATTCCGGCCCGAGCAGCTGTCCGCGCTCATGGAGTCCCGTGACGTCGCCCGTATCGTCACCATGCGTTCCACCGTGCACACCCACACCGCCCGCGACGCGGTCGCCCTGCGCGGGCTCGCGCAGCCCGGGGCCATCGACCGGGAACTCGCCCTCTTCGTCTCCCGAGGGGGCCTCGACGGCGTCGACCTCGACCGGCTCGCCGACCTCGCCCGCGCGCTCGTCGAGGACCGGCCCCGCACCCCCAAGGAGCTGCGCGAAGAGCTGCTTCCCCAGTGGCCCGACGCCGACCCGCAGTCGCTCTCGGTCGCGGCCCGCTGCCTCCTTCCCCTGGTCCAGGTCACCCCGCGCGGCCTCTGGGGGCGCGGCGGCAAGGTCGCGCTCACCACGACCGACCAGTGGTTCGACGAGTCCGCCGAGCGGACCGCGGACGGGGCCGCCGATCTCGACGAGACCGTGCTCCGCTACCTCGGCGCCTTCGGGCCCGCCTCCGTCAAGGACATGCAGACCTGGTGCGGCCTCACCAAGCTCGGCCCCGCCTTCGAGCGGTTGCGGCCCCGGCTCCTCGTCTTCCAGGACGAACGCGGCACCGAGCTCTTCGACCTGCCCGACGCGCCCCGCCCCGACGAGGACACCCCGGCCCCGCCCCGCTTCCTCCCCGAGTTCGACAACCTGCTCCTCTCCCACGCCGACCGCACCCGCGTCGTGCCCGCCGAACTCCGGGGCCGTACCTGGACCGGCAACCAGGCCCACCGCGTCTTCCTCCTCGACGGCTTCCTCGCCGGGATCTGGCACCTCGACGAGGCGAAGGACCGGACGATCCTCACCATCGAACCCTTCGCGCACGTGACGCACGGCCAGCGCGCCGCGCTCGCCGCCGAGGCAGAGCGGACCCTCCGGCTCATGGCGCCGCAGGACGTTCCGTACGACATCGTGCACGTCGGGTAGTGGCTGCACCCGGCGGTTTCAGGAGCGCCGCGGGGCGGGGACGGGTGTGCGGAGGGGGCGCGGGGGAGGGGCGAGGGGATAGGCGCGTTGATCGAACGCCTGTGACATGGCAGGGTGTTCACACTTGCGTTCTGCGAACGTCTGGGGTTACGGGGGATCTTGAATGGCTGTCACGGTGCCGGATTGGGCGGACACTCTGCTGGACCTGGTGGGGGTGAACTGGCCCAACGTGGACGAGGACGCGTACCGCGACATGGCGGACGCGCTCCGGGAGTTCGCGGACGATCTGGCCGACGACGGCCAGCTCGCCAACAACCATGTGCAGCGCCTGTTGTCCTCGGGGCACGGCGAGGCGATGGACGC